>JAUNNI010000046.1 GCA_030531555.1 Eubacteriales bacterium
AAAGTGAAGAAATCTTAAGCGATAGAAGCAATATTATTTTTATGGCCGATGAGGCTCATCGTTCTCAATATGGTTTAGAAGGTAAATTTGATATGGTAAAAGGTGATTGGAAATATGGTATGGCTCATCATATGCGTAAAGGATTGCCTAATGCTACTTTTATCGGATTCACCGGAACTCCAATCGATTTTACTGATAAATCAACCACGGAAGTATTTGGTGATTATATCGATATATATGATATGACTCAGGCTGTGGAAGATGGGGCAACTGTTCCAATTTACTATGAGAATCGTACTGCAAAGATTAAACTAAACGACGAGTTATTAAAGAAGATCGATCATGTATACGATAAAGTTACAGAAGAATCCAATTATATGGTTGTTCAGAAATCAAAAGAAGATATGGGAACAATAGAGGCGATTGTTGGATCAAAGCAAAGATTGGATTTAGTATCTGACGATATTATTGCACACTACGAAAATAGGCAATATGTACTTACAGGAAAAGCAATGATTGTATGCATGAGCCGTAGGATTGCCATTGATATGTATCGTCTTTTATTGGAAAAAAGACCATCCTGGAAAGACAAAGTAAAGGTTGTCTTAACTTCAAGTAATCAGGATCCGGAAGACTGGCATGATATCATCGGAAACAAAGCATATCGTGATGAGTTGATGGTACAATTTAAAGATAACGATAATGATTTCAAAATTGCCATTGTTGTAGATATGTGGCTTACTGGTTTCGATGTTCCATCAATGGCAACTATGTATATTGACAAGCCAATGAAAGGTCATAATCTGATGCAGGCTATTGCACGAGTAAACCGTGTATATACAGATAAAGAAGCAGGATTAATAGTAGATTATATTGGTATGGCAGCAGAATTGAAATCTGCGTTAAGTCAATACACAAAACGAGATCAGGATAAAGTTCCGGATATTGGTCAGGCTTATTCCGTTTGTATGGCTAAGCTTGAATATATGAGAGATTGTTTCTATGGTTTTGATTATTCAGGTTTCTTTGGAAATGATAATACAGTTCGATTGAATCTAATTTCTTCAGGTGTAAACTTTGCCCTTGGCTTCGAAGAAGATGAGAAGAAGGATTACATAAAAGAGGCAACTGCTTTAAGTCAGGCAGAAACCTTATGTAGAAGTATGATGGATGAAAAAATTAAGAAAGAAATAGATTTCTTTAAGTGCATAAAAGCTGGGCTATGCAAATTTACGATTACTGTATCCAAAGTATCGGTAAATGAAATTAATGCTAAGGTAATGAAAATGTTAGAGGCAGCTATTGAGCAGGAAGGATTAGTTAATATTTTTGCTGAAGCAGGGAAGAGTAATCCGGAAATCTCAATTCTTTCTGATGAATATATGGATAAGATTCGTAAGATGAAGCATAAAAATCTTGCGGCGGAAATGCTTAGAAAATTACTTGACGATAATATTAAGGTATTTGCACGTTCTGGGGTTGTTAAATCACAGTTATTCTCTGAAAAAATGCAGAAAATTTTGGTTAGATATAATAATAGAATGGTAACCAGTGCAGAGGTTATTGAGGAATTATTGAATCTTTCTAAAGAGATGACAGCAGCTTACGCGGCTGGAGAGGAGAAGGGTTTATCTCGTGATGAGTTAGCATTTTATGATGCTTTATCTGCAGATCCAGAGGTTCTTCGTAATATGGAGGATGAAGTACTGGTTGAGTTAGCTCAGGAACTGACAACTTTAATTCAAAAATGTAGAACAGTTGACTGGGATAAAAAAGAATCTGCCAGAGCTTATATGAGGAAACAAGTAAAACATTTACTTCGTAAATATCATTATCCACCTGAACAGGCACGTAATGCAATGGTAACAGTAATTAAACAGGCAGAGCTAATGAGTAGCAATATGGTTATGGCGTAATTCTTTAAATAATTAATGCTGTAGAAGATGATGGAATCAGATATGTGCAAAAATGCATATTTGATTCCATTGATTATTAAGGGTATCAAATAGGTAACTACGAAAGATAAGAAGTTTACATTGCTTAACAACATTACAGAATTAGTCGAAAAAGCTACGAACATGATAACGGACAATAAAAGATTGATTTTACGGAGAAAAGTGTATTATGAATACTGAAGTATTAAGTGTTATTATTCTATTTCTTCAAACAGGAATATTAATAGGTCAACTTCTTCTTAGCAAAAGAATAAATGATCAATCACAATCAAAAGAGAAAGGATATTTTATTATTGAAAAGACCAATTTTAGAACTTTAGAAAGATATCAAGATAGATTTGTTAATCAATATCTTTTCTCTAAAGAAACAATTATAAATTTGGAATTGGTTGGTGAATCCGATGTAGTATTAAAATCATCAAAACTATCGATTGATGGAAGGGAACAATCAAATGATTCTGTTCCAGGTGAAATTTTTTATTCGAGAGATAATAGATTTAATTGTTTAGCACAAGTAATAAATTTTAATTCTTTTCATCTTCAGAAAGATTATGTTGATATTACTATAATATATAACATGGAAAATTTGACAGGATATAAATATTCGGAAATTATCGAACTTCGATTTGATAAAAAAGAAAATGAATTATGGAATTTATCTCGATTTAATATTAAATTTCAAAAATAAATAATTTATAATAAAGAGGATTATATGATATACGGAAAAGCAAAAGTCCCTATTTTTGGTAAATGAGTAAGCGGCAAGTACTATAACAGTGGAATTACGCAGTACACGATAACTGTAATTTCTATTGTATTTTCAATATGAATTTGATTAAAAAGATTGGTTGGAAGCAAACGAAAGGATTGCAGATGATATGATGACTGAATCAGAAAAATTGATGGAGAATATGAAAAACAGGATACCTGAGACAGAGCATCTATATGCTTACAGGTATTCTTACGAAGAAATCGGTAAATCAATTTCAAAGACAAGATATTATAATGATAATAAAAAAGGATTCTTTGTATTATATAGAAATCAAGCTCAAAATGTTGACAAAACGAAAAGAAATACTTGCTTTGAAGTATATCACCGTGGCGATGATCGATTTGATCTTGTTTGTAGTTCCTTCATAGCCGAATATCTAAGGTCAGTTGGACTAGATGAGCCAGAATATAAAAAAACATGGGATTTAAAATACATTTTTAAGATTCGTGGTGACTCTGAAATTATAAGATATTGCATCAATATCATGCGGAATTATGAAAAAACATATTATCAGATAGAATATCCTATGGATATAAATATACCAGAAATTCCAATGAAAATAGATGGAGATAATGTTTCCTGTCCTAATTGTATGCAAGTGTTTATTCGGGCAAAGAGATGTCCAGAGTGTGGACAATTAATCCTATATAAAGAGGGATAACATATGATCAATAAAACAAAACTAATTGAAGAATTAAAAAATACAGAAGATATCGATGCATATGCGTACGATGGTAGTTATAAATTGATGAACTCTATCGTAGAAAAATATGCTCTCTTTAACCAGTTTTCAAAATGTACCTACCTTGATCTTAATGCAATCTATGGGATGGCAATTGGTACCTGGAAACTAAACGTAGAGAAGAAAAAAGAATATGTGAAGTATACATGTTTGTTCGAAGATAGTAAGAAACAACTGATTGATATTATAGATGATGTATGGGATGATGCATGTCAGAAAAAATATATCATGTGCGAGCAGAGTGATAAGCCATCGATTGGAATGTTTGGAACTGGCTTTTATTCCTTTGAAAATAAAACCAATAATGACAGCGTAAAAAAATTCATCAATCTTCTTGCAGATATTCAAAAAATGAATGATGATACTTTAATTTATGATGCGGCGGAAAAAGTACTTGTTCCTGGTTTCAAAGGGATGAAAGCAGCATCAGCATCCGTTATTCTTCATTGCTTAAAACCAGAAACGTTTCCAGTTTTAAATTCCAATCAAGGAAATGACAATATATATACAACTCTTGGCATCAATTTAGTAAAACCTGATAATTTAGAAACCTATATTAAAAACTGTCGCAGAATTTCCACCTATCGAAATGAACATTTTCCATTCAAAAATTATAGAGTGTTAGACCTGGCAGCAAGAAATCTGAATAAATTTCAGGAGGAAGATTTAGAGGAAGAAGTTTCTATGGATAATAAGCAAGATAAGAATACCATCTATGATAAAAACATGATTCTCTATGGTCCTCCGGGAACCGGGAAGACATTCCATACTATGATCTATGCAGTGGCGATCATAGAGAAAAAGTCAATTGAAGATATTAAAAGAGAAGCACAGGACCATTATGCGGTTGTAAAGAAAAGATATGAAGACTATATGGAAGAAGGAAGAATTGCCTTTACTACCTTCCATCAATCTTATGGCTATGAGGAATTCATCGAAGGTATCAAACCAAAACTTTCTGAAGAGGAAAGTCTTGATTATACCGTAGAAGATGGCGTGTTTAAGAAATTCTGTAATTCTGCCCGAGTGTTTACTAGCGATGTGAGTCTTGGATTAAACAAATCTCCTGCTGTTTGGAAAGTGTCTCTTGGTGGTACCTATGATAATCCTGTTCGTGAAGAGTGTTTGAAGAATGGACATATTCGAATCGGATGGGACGTGTATGGTCCGGATCTTTCCGAAGAGGATGAATTTAAGGAAAAAGGAAAAGCAGTATTAAATGCATTCCTCAATAAAATGAAAGTCGGAGATATTGTTCTTTCCTGCTATACTGCATCAACGATTGATGCTATTGGTATCGTTACAGGGGAATATGAATGGGATGATTCCTATGACCAGTATAAACGCGTGAGAAAAGTTGATTGGATCGTGAAAGGAATTCAGGAAAATATCGTTGATATCAATGGAGGATCAACCATGACGTTATCAACAGTCTATCAGATGAAAATAGATGTTTCCGATGTCTTGGAATTGATCCAAAAGACCAAACCAGAAAGAAAGAGACAAAGTAATCAGGTTAGTGATAAGAATTATGTATTCATCATTGATGAGATTAACCGTGGTAACATTTCCAAGATATTTGGTGAATTGATTACACTAATAGAACCAACAAAGAGAATCGGGGAAGAGGAGCAGATGTTTGTAACCCTACCATATTCTCCAAAGGAAAGACCGTTCGGGGTTCCAAATAATGTATATCTCTTAGGAACTATGAATACTGCGGACCGTTCCATCGCTCTCATGGATACTGCACTTCGAAGAAGATTTTCCTTTGTGGAAATGATGCCGGAATCCGAAGTGTTACGTGACTTAAAAGCAGATAAAGTAGTTGCGGGAAATCAGGAGCTTGATGTAGCAACTATGCTTGATGTTATCAATGAAAGAATTGAGTATCTGTATGACAGAGAGCATACGATAGGGCATGCCTTCTTTACTGGATTAGCAAAGGATTCATCCATCGATAAACTGGCAGAGATCTTTGAAAAATCAGTCATTCCTCTTCTTCAGGAATATTTCTATGAGGATTATAGTCGAATCCAGTTAGTGCTTGGAGATGATGGAAAACAGTCTGAAGACCTGAAGCAGTATCAATTTATCCGTGATGAAGAGATAAAGGTATCAGATATTTTTAATACAGTTCCAGATGTGGATCTGCCCCCGAAAAAATATGAGATACAGAAAGAAAGCTTCCGCAAGATTGAAAGCTATAAATTGATCAGTAGAAGATTATAATTGATTTTATTATCTATGGAATGGACCATAAATTAAAGGATATCTATGAAAAAAGTATTGGAAGTCAGAGAATTTGAGACAATTACCTGTAATAAAGAGTGGAAAGATAAATCCATCTATCGATATGTCGATAAAAAACATTTTGATGAATTAGAACATTTTATCAAAAATTATACGACAGAGGAAGAAGATTCAGATTCTCTTGAATTTATGAAAATTGGATATCGACGAAATGTAGGGGATACCATAACCTTTAACAGCAATGTAGGTATTATTGAGCTACCGAGCGGATTTCAGATCGAAGTTTTACCGAAGGTTTCCTTTGATGAATCTGACGGGGATTACTCCAAAACAAAAAAAGTGTTCTTGATGATGCTTCGATGTCTGAAGGAGTTTGAAGGAAAGTCATTTAACAGTGCTTCCTTAAATTCCGATAGGATGAATCTTTATGAGATCTTTATCAATATGTTTATAAAAGAGACCTGGAATCTTGTAAAGCACGGCTTGAAGTCATCTTATCTGGCAAAGGAAGAAAATCTGAGATTCTTTAAAGGCAAATTGCAGATGGCAAATCATATCAAATTGAATGCCGCACATAAAGAACACTTTTATATGCAGTATGATGAATACCAGTTGAACCGTCCGGAAAACCGACTTGTTAAAGCAACTCTTTTAAAACTACAGAAACAGACAACAAGCAGTGCTAACGTGAAGGAAATCCGTCAACTTTTGAGTTCATTTGAATTTGTGGAACCTTCTGTGAATTATGCAAAAGATTTTTCTAAAGTGACGATTAACCGTAATACGAAGGATTATGCACTGCTCATGCAATGGGCGAAAATCTTTCTTTTGAATAAGAGTTTTACTACATTTTCTGGAGAAAAAACAGGGAAGGCTTTACTGTTTCCGATGGAACAGATCTTTGAAGCATTTGTTGCAAAATGGATCCGAAACATTTTTGAAGAGCGTGGCTCTCACACGATGAGAGTAAATGTTCAGACTCAGGATAGTGGCTATTATCTTTTTGATCAGCCCCGCAAATTTAGGCTTCGTCCAGATATTGTTGTATCTTATGAGAAGGATGGAGTTCCGGGAACAATCATTCTTGATACAAAATGGAAACAGCTAAAACCAGATCCACGATGCAATTATGGAATCTCTCAAGCGGATATGTATCAGATGTATGCTTATGCTAAGAAATATCATACGCCAGATATCTGGTTATTATACCCTAAGAACAGTGATATGAAAGATATGGGTGATATTACATTCCAGGCCATTCAGGGGGAAGATCAAGAGGTAAGAGTTAATGTCTTCTTTGTTGATCTGGAAAAATATCATGAGAGCATCAATGAATTATATAAGAGATGTTTTATATAGAAATATATGGAGTGTGAAATATGGCAGAGAATGATGTTTATAAATTGCAACGTGAAGAGATTACAGATAATGTTGTTGTCATTAAGATAAATAAACTTTATAAAAAAGGGATGTCTGCTGAAGCATTATACGAAGCAACCAGAGGCGTCTGGAGAAGGAAAATTGAAAGTGTGCAGCCTGCAGATTATGCACTGTCAGTAAGTAAAGGGATTATTCTGGAAGTATTTAAAATAGATCAGTGGTATTCAGCAGGTACATTTCCAATGAAAACCAGAGAAGTATCAGCGGAGCATTGTAAAGGGAGAATTGAATTCATCGGATCTATTGCCGAGCAGAGTATTAGAGAGAAATATATTGGAAAATCCGTTGCCGGATTATATAAAAACGGAGAGGCGGATCCATTAAAGGTATTCTTAACGAAAGATATTCCTATAGAAGAAGTGACAGATATTAGTAAGTTATCTATCAATGATCCTATAAAACCACAGGCATTGTCTATGGATGACGATCATGAAACTGTTCAATGTCCTAGATGCGACATCTGGTTTATGAAAGCGAAAAGATGTCCGGTATGTGGGCAAATGATTTTATATCCCAATGATAACGACATGTCATTTGCAAATCAGTTGAAAAAATCAGGATTAGATCTCGAGGCCAATTGGAAAGAGGATATGAGAGATAGATTCATCGAATTGTTAGCATCTGTACTGGATGGTACGGATTACTATTTTGAAAAGAATAAAACAGATTCATCAGATTATTATTTAGAATTGCATAAGATTGGTGAAAAGAAACGTTTATTAGGATTCTCTGGAAAAAAGGATAAAAGAGTAAGAATTTTCTTTCAGCATTATGTTTATGAAATGGTCAATAAGAGATATCCTCTTCCGGAAAATATATATCCAAATAAAACACAGGAACATATTTTGGTTCCTTTATCAGAACTGTGGAACATTATATGCGTAATAGCTGATAAACAAGATTATATGATAAAGACTGAGAAGTAGGATAGAAATTGAGAAATACGTCATAATTATTATCAAAGATATCCTATAGTAGAATGGGAGCCAATAACATAAATCCATAAGTAAGAGAGGTAATAACTATGGAATCAAATGGTTCTATCAATACCCCATTAGCACCTTTAGGGCAAGAAACAAAAAATGGAGAAAAAATTATTCAATGTGCAAAATGTAAATATCGTTTTTTGAAAGCACCAAGATGCCCAGAGTGCGGACAGCTTGTTTTGTACAAAGAAAAATGGAATAAACCTAAACTTAATTCGTATGAAGAATGGCAGCAAACATGTTCTATTATTGGCGCAAATCCTAAAGATGTGGTTAATTTTCTTAAAACAATGTTAGAAAAAGAACATTTTGATTATCATGTGGGTTCAACAGATATGTCTTTAGACTATAAAATACCTGGAAGATCCACAAAACTCCAGTTATTTATGTTTTTTGGTGGCAATTCAAGATGTGGTGCTTTTCAACCTTCATCATATTATAACTATGCAAAAAATCATGGAATTGGAGAAACGGTTATTAATGAATTTTTAGAAAATATGAAACCTTATTTATCTGCAAAACAAAAAAATAAGCCGTATAAAAGAATAGAAGGATACTATTTCGTTGATTATAGTACATTAGTAGAAAAAGCTATAGAGATAGAAGGATTATTTGAATGGTTGGATCAGAAACTGATACGATGAGAATGGTAGTTGGGTTATCAGTATTATATACGATGCCCCCATTCTTTGAAGGATCTGATTTTGCTGCAAAATATATTTGGCATGCAATATATACAGATTTGAATCGTAAAAATAGAAATCGGAGATAAGGTATGGCAACAATTGAAGAAAATATCAAACGTTTTGAGGAACTTCTTGGTTCTGTGAAAAGAGACGGGATGGAGAATCTTATTAAATACATAAAAAACCATACAGATTTTTACTCAGCACCAGCATCTACTCGCTTTCATCTTGCGTGTGAAGGGGGACTGTTGCAACATAGTCTAAATGTTTATGATTGTCTTACCGCAAAGAAAGATAGTGTAATATGGGGAGATATCCTTAAAGAGATTCCAGAGGAAAACCTAATCATCATGGCACTACTTCATGATCTTTGTAAAACAAATTTCTATGTAGAAGGAACAAAAAATCAGAAGACTTACGATGCAGAGAAAGTAGAAGCTGCAGAACCATGGCAGAGAAAGCATGATAAACAGGGAGATTTCATCTGGGAGACTGTTAAGACATATCAGATTGAAGATCAGCTTCCACTTGGTCATGGAGAAAAGAGTGTTATGCTCATCCAGTGTTATATTCGCCTTTCCATGCAGGAAGTCATGGCAATAAGATGGCATATGGGATTTAGTGAAGAAAAAGTAAATTATGGTTCTGTAGGTGCAGCTATGGAGAAGTACCCCGTGGTACTGGCTCTTCATGAGGCAGATCTGGAAGCTTCAAAAATATTGGAAAGAGATATGTAAATGATGGATAAGAATATAAGAAACATAGAGTATTTTGAACTCCAAATAGGAGGTTTCTTCTGCGGGTTTACTAGAATACGTTTGGAGAAAACTTCTAGTGGTTACTTTCTAGGGTATTATCCTGGATTTGCAAATCCTGAAGATGCCAAGAAAGAAGAAATTACAAGAACTGCATATGAGACAATCCTTGAAAAGGTTATTTCTTGTAATCTTCTCAATTGGGAAGAAGAATACATAAATCCAGAAATTGATGATGGAACCCAATGGACCATTCGTTTGAAAATTGAAAATGAGATTGAGAGAGAATGGTATGGATGTAACCTGTATCCAGGAAAAGAGGAATGGAATTCTTTTATTCAGACAATGAATACTCTTCCAATACCTTCTCTTGATTATGAAATATAGATACTCTCTATAGAGGAAGATTGACATGAATGTAAATAAAAGCGATTGGAAGAAATTTCAGGAAAAAATCGGAGAATGGCAGGAATCCTATATGGATAAACTGCTTAAAGAATACATTATTCTTTTACAAGAGAATAATAAGAATCCCTCAGAACGATTTTGGACCCTTGATGAAAGAATCAAAAATGATAAAAAACATCCTGGAGTACGAATCAGATTGGAAAAGAAAGAAGCTATCTTTGATGTGGTTCGTCTTATAAAGCTTGGAGTAATTGATTTTGATGACCTTGAAGATTTCAGCATAGAATTTCAGACGGAAGTAAAATCGTTAATCGAGAGAATGTCTAACTGGTAGGAGTAGGTCCTATCCGGTAAGTGAGGGCTATGAAAAAGAGAAAGTAAAGCCTAATATTGCAATCAAGAAAAGAGATAGGAAATCATAATGGAATTTACAGATAAAGAATTTGAAGAATTTACTAATGATGTAAAAGAAGCCTTAAGAGGAGTCTGTCAGAAGTATAATCTTAAGCGAACCAAAACTTATATTTCTTATGGAAAGATTGACTTTGATATGAAGATTACCTTCCAGAAGGACGAAGAGGATATTGATGTCGAACGCATCAAGTTTGAAGAAGACTGTGCGTATTATGGTTTTGTTCCGGACGATTATCTTCGTACCTTTGAATATCATGGCCGTACTTATGAACTTTATGCTTTTATACCTAGAGCAAAGAAATATAAGTGTATGGTAAGAGATATAGAAACTGGTGCAAAACTGAAAATGACAGACCGATACCTGCTGAATGAATTTGGTCATGATTTTTACTAGAAAAAGGTGATGTAATGATTCGCTATCATATTGTTTTCAAAGGACATGTTCAGCATTGCGGCTTCCGATATTTCACCTGGAAGATGGTAAAAAAAGTTGGAAATATTACCGGATGGGTGAAGAATAGAACGGATGGAAGTGTAGAAATGGAAATACAGGGTACAGAAGATGATATTAATGATGTGCTTGTACGAATAAAGAAAGGACATGGAACGATTCGTGTTGATGAAGTAAAGATGAAACCGATTCATTTGATACCAGGGGAAGAACTGTATCAAGTATTACGTTAAGAAAGGTGATGGATATGAAGATTAATGTAAAGTATTCTACGATGATCGTGAATGATTTAGAAGAATCCGTGAAATTTTATAGAGATGTTCTTGGATTTACAGAAGGATATCATGTGGATCTTCCAAATGGAGCAAAGATCACGATCATGAACAGTGAAGATGGAGCCAGCGTTGAGCTTATTGAAGGAAAGATGTTTGAAACTGGTTTGTATTCCATCGGGACAGATGTAGACGATCTTGATGAAACACTGGAACACTTAAAAGCAAATGGTTGTGAACCTATTAGTCCTGTAGTTCCGACAACCGTTGGAAGACAGGTATTCATTCAGGATCCAAATGGAGTAAGAATCTGCCTGATTGAGCATTCCAAAGAATATAAAGAAAAGTACATGTAGGGGAATTTAGATGGTTTATTTTACAAGTGATCTTCATCTTGGACATCGTGGGATCATTACAATGCAAAATCGTCCTTTTGCTGATATAGAAGAGATGAACCGTACATTGATAAATAACTACAACTGTTTTGTACATAAGGATGACACCGTGTATATTCTAGGGGATATCGCTCATCATCTTACGATTCCTCAGGCAGAGAATCTGATTCGGAAACTGAATGGAAAGAAATATCTGATAAAAGGAAATCATGATAAAAATTATGATCCATCTTTATTTGAAGATGTTCGTGATTTCATGACAGTATCTTTAAATGGTCAGTATATTTCCCTGATGCATTATCCAATGCTGTCATGGCCAAAGAGTCATCATGGAAGTATCATGCTACATGGACACATTCATTCTGATGAATCATATAATCTGAAAAATAAGGAAGAGGGAATTTTCCGATATGATGTTGGCGTTGATGCAAACCAATATATGCCAGTATCACTTAACCATATTTTAAAATTCTTTGGTAGATAAAATACTTCGAAACTAGAAAATAAAGTATTTTTTCGATGTAAAGTTGAAGTCTATACGGAAAAATATAAAAACATAAAAATTCATTAACCAGGGGTGGATATGATGAAATTTGAGAAACTAATGGCCTTCTTTGATCAAAAAGATATAGAAGGGAAAACAAATCTGGAAAAAGCAAATGAAGCAAAGGTCATAAGAAGAATTGCTTCAACGGACAAAAATAAGAGTTTTGAAGAGATATCCGGGGAAATGGCATCCGAATTTCCAAAAGGTATGGTACTAGAAGATGGAAAACTGATCGGTTTCGGAATCCATATCTTTAACGAGGATGTATATCCGTTGCAGAGTTTTGAGATATATCTTAGAAGCTGTGGTCTTACCGGAACACTCGATCTCAGGGAATGCCAGGATATGATTTTCCTTGATCTGTATCATAACAAAATAACAGAAGTTAAGACAGGTGATATGCCTGCAATGCGTATCCTTGGACTTCAGGATAATAACATAAAAGAAATCGATGTCAGGAAACTTCCTGTATGTCAGGGAATCGATATCGGAATGAACCAGCTTTCTGCCATAGATGTGAGTAACAATGAAGAACTGGTAGAGCTTTATGTAAACGACAATGACATTAAAGAAATCGATCTTTCCAATAACAGAAAGCTAAATTATTTCTATTGCCATAATAATCATATTTCCGTACTTGATACGAGAAAAAATCCATTTCTCAGACATCTGAATGCCACAGGCAATCCTATGACTGCTATCTACTCTGTAGCTCCACAAAACGCAAACATGCTTCCACTAGAACTGGTTGCAGAAGGGGAAGGATATGTTGGCCTTAAATATAACCCTATTTATAATGCCCAGTGGAAAGAAACAGGAGAATGGGAACAGACATATTATGCTTATCCTAAAGATGGACATAACTTTACAGGATGGTATGATAAAAAAGGAAATAAGATTTCAAAAGAAAAAGTCTGGAAAGATGTGTATGGAACAGGCAGGGAACTGGTGGCAAAATTCGATTAAACCTGCGGTTCAATGATAATATTATAAAATTCTGGTATAATAGCTGCAGTAAAAAACTGCAGTTATTATTTTGGGAGGTAGATTATGGAGAATGTCACAAATTATATCAAACTCGAAAATCACACTCTGTTCTCGGAAGAATATGCATATATCGACTGTAAGGAGAATGCAGCAGATCGGCTTTTTATCGATGAAAAAATCAGAGTCCGTTTTGGATCACACTACATTTCTACGGATAAAAACTATACCATTGTTTTTTGTAAGATCAAAAAGAAGGACAGGGAAGCATTTAAAAGAGCTCTTGGCAAGATGACGAATAAGATGTTACTCATGGGATATCGTGATTATCCGGAGTTTTGTGAGGAACTTATCTCATCTCTTACACAGGAAAGGAAGGCAAGTTAGTATGAAGAATTTTGTACCGATTCACAAAAAGACAAAGAAGGAACAAAAAGAATATTATTCCCAGTATCGAAATACCTGGAACGGATTAAATCCAGTGACTAGAACTGTTCCAAATGGAAAAGGATATAATCGAAAGAAATTAAAGAATGAAGACAGAAGAAAAGGCAGATTCTCTTATGAAAAAGACAATCTGCTTATTTTTTTACCATGATTTGCGACAACTGTGGTATACTGATGATATGTTCATACAAAAGATAAAACATAGAAAGATACTCCCGATGAAAAATATAAGATGGTGAAAAGAAAGGAGATGTCTCGTTTGTCATTGTTTGAAAAAATCAAAACTTATCAGGTTGAGAAAAAACAGCGAAGATTAGAAGAGGAAGAAAGGCAGCATCAGGAAACGATTGCTTATCTTCAGAAATTATTGGATGATAAGAGAAAAGAACTGGAAGAACAGGGTAAATTATAAGGATAACAAGAGGAGAAGTACAGGGATAAGTACTTCTCTTTTTTTGGATTTTTGGTGCTACAGGTGTTATCATTAGTGTAAGAAAAGAAACAGGATGGAGAAGAAGATCAATGAGTGATACATTGCCACGTTACCTATATTCGGACGAAGACTGGGATCTTTGGGAAGAGCGACTGATGAACTGTGAAAAAGAAGATCTTGTAGAGCTGATGCTGATGAGGATGTCGAATGATACCCGATTTTTTAATCTTGTCTATGCCAAGTTTGGGAATGGGAATGAGACGGATGAGGAAGTAGATGCCCAGATTCAGTTTTATGAGAGTGATATTTATCGGGAGATGTATGAAAAAAATCCTGATATTGATTATATCATCTCAACAACCGAACGATTTTTTATTACTATTGAAGAGATGCCTGGGATTCTTCATAAAGTGCGTGGATATATCGCCATTATCATTAAATTGGATCAGTCCATAAATCAGGGCGTTGGATATAAAAATGATGATGACTGGCTCCTCGTTGACCGGATTGAAGATGCAACGAAGTATCTTGTAAAACTGATTCAGAAAGAAGCAAAATCTCCGTCCATAAAGACACAGATCAAAAACAGGATCCTGCAATCCATGGAAAGTTATGATCCGGTAGGAGAAAACTATCTGCAGATGGTTCTTGATGAGATGGAAAAAATGGATGAGTAGAAAGAAGGATAGAAAGCATGCTTGCATACACATATATCGAAAAAGGAAAATTTGAATTAATCGAAAAAGAAAGACCAGTTTTGTTAGATCCAAAGGATGCCATTGTAAAAGTGACCATGAGCAGTATCTGTACCAGTGATCTTCATATAAAGCATGGATCCGTTCCAAGAGCAGTCCCAGGTATCACAGTGGGACATGAAATGGTTGGGAGTGTAATGGAAACTGGCTCAGAAGTTTCTAAAGTTAAAGTAGGAGACAGAGTTACAGTAAATGTGGAAACCTATTGTGGTGAATGCTTCTTCTGTAAAAATGGTTACGTAAATAATTGTACGGATCCAAATGGTGGATGGGCATTGGGCTGCCGTATCGATGGTGGTCAGACTGAATATGTGCGTGTTCCATATGCGGATCAGGGACTTGATAAGATTCCAGATTCAGTAACAGATGAGCAGGCACTCTTTACAGGGGATGTTCTTGCAACAGGTTTTTGGGCAGCAAGAATCTCAGAGATCAAGGAAGAAGATACGGTCCTTATCATTGGTGCAGGACCAACCGGAATATGTACCCTTCTTTGTGTTATGCTTAAGAATCCTAAAAACATCATCATTTGCGAAAAAGATGAAACAAGACAGGAGTTTGTAAAAAATCATTATCCTAATGTCATCGTGACTTCTCCGGAAGGATGTATGGATACTGTAATGAAAGTCAGTGAACATGGTGGAGCAGATGTGGTACTTGAAGTAGCTGGCTCAAAGGATTCCTTTGAACTTGCATGGAAAACCGCAAGACCAAATGCCATTGTAACTGTAGTTGCTCTTTATGATGAGCCACAGATTCTTCCACTTCCAGATATGTATGGAAAGAATCTTACATTCAAAACAGGCGGTGTGGATGGATGTGACTGTGCAGAGATTCTGTCTCTGATCGAAGCAGGAAAGATTGACACAAGCCCACTGATTACGCATACCTATCCATTAAGCAGGATAGAAGAAGCATATCAAATTTTTGAGAACAAAGAAGACAATGTAATAAAGATCGCTATTGTAGCAGATTAGGAAGATGGATCATAAGCATTATCATTCAATTTCAATGTGATATGAGGGAAAGGTGATACGGATGTATAGTGACCAGTGGATTCGGCAAGGTTTTACTAAAACAAAACGAATCTCTTTAGCAGGAAATGAGATAGAATATAATATGTGGATGAATCATGAAAAAGAACCTGTAGGAATTAGTATTCATTTTGAAGTGGCGGATGATTTCCATTACGAGATGACCTATGACTCATGGATAGATTTTCTGCATAAAGAATTACGCATGGGACAGGAAATGTGTAACATGAATATCCCATCGTATTTTTGTGGAAAGACATGGATGGAGTTTGAAAAGCGACTTCTGGTAAATGGGATTACCTTCCAGAAAATTCATTTTTAAAAAGTATGTGGCAGACTATTTTCGGATAGCCTGCCATTTCTAATACCAATAATAAATCTTTTAGGGGCTGTCAAAGTCAAGAATTGCTGTGTTACTAGAGATTATTTGCTTTGGCATACTCTTTAATCCTCTGGTTACGATTATCAAGAAAATCCCACTGATGCTGTAAAAATTTCCAGTATTCATCCATGTTCTGAGGGAAAGCATTTCTCGTGAAAGTAAGATCACCACACCAACAATTAACTTTGCTATAATCAGCAGAGACACAATCATTTAAGAAGAAAAAGTTGACATATCCTTTAAAATCAACGAACAGATCAAAGAAAGATCTATCCACTTCAAGGCCTTTGCTAAGAGGATTCTCTTCACCTCTGTAAAATTTTCGAATGCATTCTAGTGTAAGATCAAAGCGGTCCCTAATACGGGGATGCATGCCACGCCTTTGGTTAAGGCTCATACGGTGCATTGGGAAAAGGATAGTTCCACCTACCGTATATGATCGATGAAAAAGATCTTTCATGAATGCATCATAATCAGGAACTTCTTTTTTTACCTGATCCATCAATTTATCATTATAGCGAAAGCTTATGATGATACTGTCACTGCCAAAATAGAAATCGTTCCAACGAAGATAATAACCAGATTTGTCTCCTTCCAGTTTCATGTCTTCTCCATTTGGTAATTTTTTGCTCCATAATAAGCGATGATATTCCTTCATTGTTTTACTATAAGAATCAGGGTCCTTTCCCGGAGGAGTATCTGTTTGAAAGTCGTAAGTGATATCTATCATCTCTGAATGTTCTCCTATATTTCTATATATCCATACATAATTATACAGTAAATATATTATCATTTTCTTTATATGCTTACCACACAAATGTCAAGTAGTGCAACACTATTAAGATAGGCAATAGAGGAATGGCCATTTCCCGAATGATAATATCATGATTGGTCAGTTACGTGTGAAGGCCATCGTTCATAGAAAAACATTTGTTTCTGTAGTATAATACGGATAAAGAAAATCGTGAACTTAGTTCACACTCTTTTAGAGAAAGGAAGACCCATGATCAAGATCCGTTGTGTGGTAGAACGAATTACATATCAGAGCCAGGAAACAGGATATTCTGTCTTAAAGTGCGCCATGAAAGGGTATGATGACCTTGTTCCTGTGGTTGGAAATCTTTTGGATGCAACCGTAGGATCGGTTCTTTTGGTGGAAGGCGACTGGAAGATGGATCGCAAGTATGGAAGGCAATTTGTTGCCCAGAACTGGGAAGAGACCATGCCAGCTACCATTTACGGGATTGAAAAATATCTGGGTTCAGGTCTTATCAAAGGGGTAGGACCAAAGTTTGCCCAGCGTATCGTAAAACAGTTTGGTACGGATACCCTTGATGTGATAGAAACGGATATCGGGCGATTACTGGAAGTCCCGGGCATTGGAAAAAAGAGAGTGGAACGGATTGCAGAAAGCTGGGAAAAACAAAAAGAGATCAAGAATATCATGCTGTTTTTACAGGACCATGGGGTGACGACTTCCTTTGCGGCAAAGATCTATAAGCATTACGGCAATGAATCCATTCCTACGATGAAAGAGAATCCATTCAAGCTTGCCGATGATATCTGGGGGATTGGATTTAAGACAGCAGATGGCATTGCGGAAAAACTGGGATTTCAGAAAAATGATTTTGTAAGACTCCGAAGTGGTATCATGTATACTCTTTCTAATCTTGCGGATGAAGGACATGTCTATGCCACCAGAGAACAGCTTATCGAAAAGGCAAAACAGATTCTGGAAACCGAAGAAGAGAGCATGGAATCGGCCATTGATTCCATGTTAGAAGAAAAGGGTCTTCTGCAGGAAGAGGATGCGATCTATCTGCCACCATTTTATTATGCGGAGATGGGTGTTGCCAGCAAGCTTTTACGATTAAAAGATTCACCTGCCGGAGATAAACTCTGGAATGGATTAATGGCTGCAAGAAGAAAAGAGCAGAATCCAAACCTTAGTGTCAGTGTGGAAGCCATCGAAAAGAAAGTTGGCATGACCTACGATGAGATTCAGGCACAGGCAATTAAAACAGCAGCAGAGGCTAAAGTTATGGTCCTTACCGGTGGTCCCGGTACCGGAAAAACAACCACAACACAGGGGATTATCGCAGCCTATAAAGCATATGGCCTTGATATTTTACTTGCAGCACCAACCGGAAGAGCTGCCAAACGAATGAGTGAAGCAACCGGGATGGAAGCAAAGACTATTCATCGTCTCCTTGAGTTTAAACCGCCGGAAGGGTATCAGAAAAATGAAGAAGAACCACTTACCGGTGATGTGCTTATCATTGATGAGTGTTCCATGATTGATATTGTGCTGATGAATTCTCTTTTAAAAGCGATTCCACCGAACATGAGACTCATATTAGTCGGTGATATCGACCAGCTTCCTTCTGTGGGCGCAGGAAATGTGCTTCGTGATATCATTGATTCGGAGCAGTTTCCAGTGGTTCGACTTACCAAGATCTTCCGTCAAGCACAGGAAAGCCGTATCATCATGAATGCCCACCGCATCAATGCAGGAAAGATGCCGGATATTTCCAATGGTAAGACCACAGACTTTTTCTTTATGGAAAAGGAAGAGCCGGAAGAGATCCTTACCCTTATTGTAAATCTTGTAAAGAATAATCTTCCAAAGTATTATCACTATCCTGCAAAAGAAATACAAGTCCTTACTCCAATGCAAAGAAGCGTGGTTGGAGCAGGGAATCTGAATATTGCATTACAGGAAGCCTTGAATCCGGGTGGAGATGGTTTGAGAAGAAGCGGAACCATCTTCAAGGCAGACGATAAAGTCATGCAGATCAAAAACAATTATGATAAAGAAATATTTAATGGGGATATCGGAACCATTACATCGGTCGATTTTGAAGAAAGAATACTGATGGTCGATTTTGATGGAAGACTCATTGAGTACGACCATACCGAACTGGATGAACTGGTACTTGCCTATGCAACGACGATCCATAAAGCACAGGGAAGTGAATATCCGATTGTTGTGATGCCTGTCACCATGAGCCATTTTGTGATGCTGCAGAGAAATTTAATCTATACAGGAATCACCAGGGCTAAGAAGATTATTGTCCTTGTGGGAACAAAGAAAGCGTTATCCTATGCGGTAAGAAATGTGACAGTACATAAAAGAAATACCCTATTGAAGGAACGTCTAAATGGAACTGTAGAGATAAAGACTGTAACGGATGAAATGCCAAGGAATAAAGATGCATTGTTCAAGCATCTGGATGCATCGACTTTCCGAAATAAGTTTAAACTAGGCGAAAAAGAGATTGGTATTGTCAAAGAAAGAGGCATGGACACCATAAAAGAACATGCCATGGACTTTGTGACGAAAAGACTTGCTCCGGCAGAGATAGCAAATGATGGAAAGCAGACACCAATGAGAGGTCATCCTGTTTTTATTGCCCAGCATGCCACAGCTACCTGTTGCAGAGGCTGTCTTCATAAATGGCATAAGATTAATCCAGGACGTGCTATGACGGAGGAAGAAAAGGAATACACGGTAGATGTGATCATGGAATGGATTGACAGACAGATGAAAATGGAAAAATGATATTAGGACATGATCCTGATTGATAAGGGGATGGGACATTGAAAAAACTAAACTGCATTGTTGTATTTGATAAAGAGAAAGAGAAGATTCTCTTTTGTAAAAGAATGAAAGATCCTTATAAAGGGCTTTATAACTTTGTTGGTGGAAAAGTGGAGGAGAAAGAGACAGATCTTGAAGCTGCCTACCGGGAACTTTCCGAAGAGACAGGAATAACAAATCAGGAGATAGAACTTTTTCCACTCATGGACTTTACTTACTATCAGCAGGACTTTATCCTACAGATTTATGTTGGGAAACTTCAAAATGAAGTAACCTTGGTGGAAGAGAAGAATCCTCTCATCTGGCTTACTTTGGATGAAGATTTTTGTAATCCAAAAAGATTTGCAGGAGATCGGAATATTGGGCACATTGTAAATGTTGCATTGAAATATCTTCTGTGATATGAAGGAGGCTGCTTATGAAACCAAGATCAGAAAAAAGTATGGAGCTATATCATCTGCTCCTTCAAAGAGGATATCCGGAAGTATTTTGTTACCAGATATCTCAGGAACTCAATACAGATTTTACGGCAAAGAGAATGATCGGATATCTTTCTCATTATAAGAAACTTCCGATGGAAGATGTGGCAGATGAAATGCTTGCTATCTTAAGTGACAGATCTGCCATCATTCAGAAGAAAGAGATGGAATATTATCAAAGTAAAATTAATGAGATGTATCGCTATGGTCTTGAGGTAGATGATGAAGAGTGATAATGTTTGACTTTATTAGTAACCCAATACTAATAAAGCCATTCGTAACGATTGAAACGGGGTAGAGAACGATGAGGAAAACAACTGTAATTACCGGAAGCAGCAGAGGACTTGGATTTGAACTTGCTAAGCAGTTTCGAAGAAGACATTACAACCTTGTTCTTTGTGCAACCAATGAAGAAAAACTAGATAAAGCGATCAATGAACTAAAAGAGATCAATGCCAATGGAAAGATTACGGGTAGAGTATGTGATGTTTCGAACCTTTCAGAGGTAGAAGCTCTGGCAGATCATGCGATGGAGACATTTGGAAGAATCGATATCTGGATCAATAATGCAGGCGTTAATCAGAGTTTTCAGTACGCGTGGGAGGTTGGAGAAGACGAGATAGATCGCCTTTTGGATGTTGATCTTAAAGGAACCATAAATGGATCCAATGCAGCTATGCGAAAGATGATAAAACAGGGATTTGGAGAAATCTATAACGTGGAAGGTATGGGATCCAATGATTCATTCCAGCCATGCTTTACTCTATATGGAACGGCCAAAAGAGCTGTGACATACTTTACGGATGGATTGGCAAATGAGATAAAAGACCAGAAACTTCCTATCATCGTAGGAAAACTATCTCCAGGTATTATGATTACAGATTTTCTGACGTCTGTAGGAAGTAATCAGAATGCCACGGAGCTTAATGAGAAAACAAAGAAAGTTTACAATATCCTTGGAGATTATCCGGATGTCATTGCGGCATATCTTGTAAAAGAGATCATCAAAAACAAGAAAAATGGAAAAAGGATTGAATGGCTGACTAATAAAAAAGCTTCGATTCGTTTCATGACATCAGCCTGGAATAAACGGGATTTTTTTGAATAGAAATAAAGGAAGAAAGATGGAGAAAATCACAAGAAGAGGATTTGTGCCGGAAGATGAAAAACAGTTTAAGGGAGAATCCCTGGAAAAACTTAAAAAAGCAGCAAAAGAAGTACAGTATCTTCTGGATCAGGGATATCCGGTAAAACCACTCACGACTTTTGTTGGGAATCATTACATGTTTTCTGAAAGACAGAGACTTGCCCTTGCAAGATCCGTGTCTCCCACAGAAAGTATTCGCCACCGAAAAGATGGTATATTAACGAAAGATCAGCTTACTGGTGATGAGCATACTGTTAATATCGATGGCTTTAATACGATTATCACTTTGGAAGTCGCATTATCAGGGTCACCAGTCTTTCTTTGTGGAGATGGAACGATCCGTGACCTGGCAGGACTCCGTGGAACATATCGGATTATTGATAAAACAGAAAGAGCAGTAAGATTGCTGCTTGAAAAACTTGTTGACTATAGGATTAGAAAAGCATGCTTCTATCTTGATGCCCCTGTTTCCAATTCAGGGAGACTCTCCTCTCTGATTTCAGATTGTGCCATGGATTATCAGATAGAAGTAGAATGTAAAGTGATCAATGATGTGGATTCCGTACTGGAAGAATCTAATCATGTGATTAGTACCGATGCCATTATCTTAAATAACTGCGACTCCTGGATAAATCTTCTTCCAGAGATCATCAAAGAAATAGATGGGGTGTGGATGATTCAGTTGCAGGATAAATTCAATGGAGTATAGAAAGTAGGGGCAGAAATGGAGGATAATTAAAATGCATAGAGACCATAACAGATCCTGTGTGGATTGTGGAAGAAAGGCATGCAGAAAAAGTGAAGAAGAAAAATATCCTGAATTTTGTCTTACGAAAAATGCAGGTGAAGAACAAATAGAGTTTGTTAAGAGCGTATATCTAGAAGAAGAAAATCAGGATATCATGCAGGCGGCTGCTAAGATACAGGCTGAAACATATGGCACGATTAACAGAGTAGAGGAAACCATTCAGTTTGCAAAAGAGATGGGATACAAGAAAATAGGGATAGCTACTTGTACTGCATTGCTGAAAGAATCCCAGATGCTAACCCGCATTCTCAGGAATCATGGATTGCAGGTTTTTTCTGCCTGCTGTAAAGTTGGTGCAGTTCCTAAGGCGGAGATAAATATACCAAAGGAGCACATTACCCAGGGCCCCAATATCTGTAATCCTGTTATGCAGGCAGAGATATTAAATAAAGAGCAGGTAGATATGGCAATCGTAATGGGGTTATGCGTTGGACACGATATTCTCTTTCATAAATATATTAAGGTTCCTACAACGACACTTGTGGTAAAAGACAGGGTACTTGCGCATAATCCAGTTGCAGCTTTATATACGACACATAGCTTCAATAAGAACCTTCTAGAGGAGGGTGAACGATGAAAAAAATTGGTGTGATATCAGATACCCACGGGAAACTTCGGGAAGAAGTAATGAAACATCTCAAAGGCTGTGACATGATACTGCATGGCGGCGATATCAATAAACAAACGATTCTTGATCAACTCAGTGAGATTGCACCATTATATGTGGTACGAGGAAATAACGATAAAGATTGGGCAGAACATCTGCCTATGAATCTGACAATTCAGATAGAAGATGTAAATGTGTATATGATCCATAATAAGGCATACATTCCAAAGAATCTGGAAGACACAGATTTAATCGTTTTTGGGCATTCCCATAAATACCTGGAAAAAGAGGAAGATGGTATGGTATATCTCAATCCAGGAAGCTGTGGTCCAAGGAGATTTGACCAGGAAATCACGATGGCGATGCTAACCATTGACGGAAAAGAGATATCGATTCAAAAGATTCTGATTCCTCATGAGGAAAAGAAGACACGAAAGAAGAAAGTAACGGAGAAGAAAAAATGATTTATGAAGGAGACGTTTATCGTCCACCAAGTGAAGCAAGAAGTTTGATCATGCAGATCACTATCGGATGTGCAAACAATACATGTACTTTCTGTAGCATGTACAAAGCAAAGAAGTTCCGTATCAGAACAAGGGAAGAGATCTTCCGAGATTTTGATGAAATGAGTCAGTTATATGGGGATTTTCCATTAAGGATCTTTCTTGCAGATGGAGATGCGCTGACTGTACCGACAGAACTTTTACTGGATATTTTAGGATATATCAAAGAGCATTTTCCAAACTGCAGGCGAGTCACTTCATATGCCACTGCAAAAGATATTATTAAAAAGGGAAAAGAAGATTTAAAGAGATTGAGAGATGCAGGATTATCCATGGTTTATGTTGGCGCAGAATCGGGGGATGGGATTGTTCTTAAAAATATCAAGAAGAATATTAATTGTGAAGAGCTCATAGAAGCATCCAGATTATTAAAGGAGACAGGCATTCAGCTTTCTCTTACTCTTATATCAGGAATGGGTGGAAGGGAAAGAATGAGAGAGCATGCGATTCATTCCGCAAATCTGGTGACAAAAATGAAGCCAGAGTACTTAGGTTTTCTTACTCTCATGTTGGAAGAACCAGCACCTCTTATCAGGGAAATTCAAGAGGGTAAGATGGAACTGTTAAGACCAGAAGAAGTAGTGGAGGAAATGAGGCTGTTCCTTACCCATGTGGATTCTGATGGTACTGTATTTCGTTCCAATCATCCATCAAATTATTTTTCACTTCGTGGGACTCTGAATCAGGATATACCAATCATGCTTGATAAACTTTCTGAGGCAGAAAAATACAACAAATATAGAGACGAGAGTTTCCGTATGCTATAAAAAAGATGATATATACCTTTGATAAGAGAAATATACATCGTTATTTCACTGTAATTACGGTGTAAAAATGATAGAGTTTGTACTACTATATATAATGAACCCATAAAATGAGACAAAAAAATCGTTGTTTTTAAGTTGGAT
>JAUNNI010000047.1:0-17568 GCA_030531555.1 Eubacteriales bacterium
AGTTTTAGCGATTTTCAGGGACATTCGAAAGCCGCTTTATTGCGACAACCCCTTTCTTTTATACATATTCTGTTTCAATAACCAGTTCCAGTTCTCTTTCTGGATATTTCTTTTTCATATATTCTGTGAAATCTGCAGAAACGGCATCCCAATCACGAAGCTCATAATCTACGATAAAGTCTACGTAAATCTTATCTGTTGTTGGACTGATGTATAAAGCATGGTAGCTCTTTACATGTTCCTGTCCACGAACATATTCTGCAATATATTTACGCATTTCTTTGGCATCTTCACTGTCATGATCTACAGCATAGATACCAAATACCATGGTAACATTGTACTCATGCATGATACGAAGCTGAAGATCATGAATTACTTCATAGATTTCACCAACGGTTAAATTATGGTCTACTTCAATATTTACGGAACCAGAATAATTATCTGGACCATAACTATGGAGCATAAGGTCAACGGCATGAATAACACCATCTGTTTTACGGATTTCACGATAAAGATCTTTTGCAAGGTCTTCCTTTCCTGCACTGCCGATGATATCGCTGGCAGCATCTTTCATGGTTTCATAACCTGTTTTTAAAATGATGAAAGCAAAAATCAGACCGGCAAAACCGTCGATGGAAATATGTGCTGTCATATATAATACAGATGCGACTACGGTAAGAATAGAGAAGAAAGAGTCATTTCTGCAATCTTTACCAAGAGCATCTAAGGCGCCAGATTCCGCTTCTTCTCCCATTTTAATGGTGTACATACCAAGGAAATATTTTACGATGGCAGATGCTACAACGACTGCCACAGATAAAATAGTTACACTCATTTTTGCAGGATGAATAATGTTAACAATCGATTCTTTCGCTAACTCATAACCCGCATAAAGAATCAATACAGCAAGAATCATGGTAGTAAGATACTCAATTCTTCCATAACCAAATGGATGATCTTCATCCGGATGCTTCGCTGACAGCTTTGTGCCAACTAAAGTAATGACCAATGATAATACATCGGCGGCGTTGTTAATACCTTCCGATACAATCGCGATGGAAGACGCTGCAAGTCCAATAAGAATCTTAGCAGATGCTGACAGAAGATTCACAAGAATTCCAATGATCGATGTACGGGTTATAATCTGTTCTCTCTTTTGTTTATCCATATTTTCCTCCTATTAAGCCTATTTTTTACAAACGCATTTTATCATAACATATTCTATATCTTCTGACAAGTTGACAAGTCCTCATATTCCATATTCACATATCTTTATTCTATGCTATACTAAAAAATGATAATTCAGTAGTATGAAAGGATCTATTATGGAAAATCTTATTTTTAGTCTAAATGCGACTGTCCCAATCTTCCTTATGATGCTTTTGGGATTATTCTTTCGAAAAATCGGTTGGTTAAATGTTGAATTCGCCAACCAAATGAATCGTTTTGTCTTCCTTGTCCCCCTACCACTTCTGGTATTCAAGGATCTGGCAACTGTTAACTTTCAAGATGTATTCCAGTTAAAATTTGTAGCATTTTGCTTCTTTGTTACCATAGCAAGTATCACAGTTGTTACACTCATTTCTTTCTTATGGAAAGACCGCAGCATACAAGGAGAATTCATCCAGGCTTCTTATCGAAGCAGCGCCGCTCTTTTGGGCCTTGCCTTCATCCAAAACATTTATGGGAATGCTGGGATGGCATCCATGATGATTATCGGAAGTGTTCCACTTTATAACATTATGGCCGTAATAGTTCTCTCCATCTTCGCTCCAGAGCGAAAGAAAATTGATGCAGCTTTAATCCGCAAAACCTTAAAGGGTATTATCACCAATCCAATTATTTTGGGTATTTGTGCCGGTATCATTTGGTCGCTACTTCGTATTCCATTTACTGGTATTATTTCTAAAACAGTTGGCAATCTGGCAAATGTAGCTTCCCCAATGGGACTTATGGCCATGGGTGCCACCTTCGATTTTGAAAAAGCATTCCATAAGATCAAACCAGCACTTACTGCTGCTTTCATTAAATTAGTTGGTTTTGCCAGCATTTTCTTACCTTTGGCAATCCGTATGGGCTTCCGCGAGAAAGAATTGGTTGCAATCCTTGTCATGTTAAGTTCTGCAACAACCGTCAGCTGCTTTGTTATGGCAAGAAATATGGGACATGAGGGAACACTGACATCCAGCACTGTCATGCTGACCACTATGCTCAGCGCTTTCACTCTTACAGGCTGGCTTTTCTTATTAAAATATCTTCAGCTTGTATGAACTACCCGCAACCGACTATTTTTTTACGTCGGATGGGGTATTCTTGCAAATCTACGATAAAAATAATAAAAACTTAAGCCGGGTAATAAATCTATCGCCCGGCCTTCATGTAGAAGAGGCTGCCACCTTAGTGTGACAGCCTCTTTATGTTCATTTTTTTATTTTTCTTCTTTTTTGCTATTACCTTTTAATGTACGGTTTAACTCTTCAAGGTAATCTTCCATCATCTGGAAATCAGCATTGAACTGTGCCTGCTGAATCTCCCACTGTTTATATTCACGAACAGCTTTTTCCATTTCTTTTTTCTTCTGTTTTTCTTCTTTGTTACCCATGGTATACTCCTCCTATTTGATAGTTCTATTAAAAATTCAAATTTTATTAAAAGAAAGACTTGTTCGATATACCCCGATATTGGAAATCCTGCAGTCTCTGTTCGTTACTGCAGGATTCTCAATCCTAATGGGTGAATGAATGAATTGCACAAGATACCTACAGGAAAATATAGGAATCTTGAAAAACGGATACGAACAAAATGACTATCTTTATCCGTTTTTCAAGATTTCTATATACATCCATTTACTCAGTATGTCTTATGTCCATACTGAGTAAATGTTGCAGATAAATCTTACAGTAATGATAATATCACAAATGTGAAAAATACTCTAATCGTAATCACTTACATTACAATGCAATCATATAATAATTATCTATCAATTCTTATGGATTCATAGATAATCCATCCTAACAAATGTTACTTTTAATAAAATGTACCATTTAAACTGATTATTCCTGCTCCAATGAATAGTTTGTTTTAACAAAGTCCATAAACAAATCTATGGCATGTGTGCGGAATTTATTCTTATTATAAACCATATATACTTTTCGGAAATTTTCAGGAACATCTTCAATCGGAATGATAGAAAGATCATTAAAATTCTCAAGATATGGAACATTTGCAATCAAACCGATGGTCTGATTCGAATCTTTCTTTGGACTTCCGTGGGATAAAATTCCTGCGATCAAAAGTTCATTTGGATAATCAAAATGAATATTCTTCCAATTCACTTCTAACTTCTGTTCTGCCAAAAGATCTCTGAATTGTTTTCCAATCAGCTGTGACATAGAATATGTGTAAATACGGTATTTCAAAATATCCTCAAAGGTCAAAGATGTCTGTTCAGCCAATGGATGATCTTTGTGCATAATAGCCACAACCTTCTGATTTAAAACAGGAATTGCTTCTAATTCTGCATTATTCACATCATAGGAACAAAAACCTACATCATATAAAGATTCCTGAAGGTTTTCAACAATCTGTTTTGTATGACCTTCATAAACTTTAATTTCAATATTTTCACAACGTTCTTTAAAGTCTGCAAGAACTTCTGGAAGGAATGTTGTCTGGATGGTAGGAATCGCACCAATCTCGATCTTTCCGGTAAGTTTTCCAGAATATTCATGCATCACGGAAACTCCTTTATCCAGAACTCTTAAAGCCTCATTGATATACTTGTAAAATTCGCTTCCGTATTTTGTTAATTTAATATTACGTCCACTCTTCTCAAACAATTTAAGGCCGAGTTCTTTCTCGATCGAGATGATTGCCCCACTCAACCCCGGCTGTGAAATATAGAGTTCCGCAGCAGCAACAGTGTAATTTTCAATTTCTGCAAGTTTACAGAAATATCTAAGATGCATTAAATTCATATCATATCTCCCCTTTATAGTTATAAGAATTGCTTATGATTTATTATTTTTTAGAAAAAACAAATTAAAATATCATACAAACACAAAAAATGTATGGTAATTTGTACACATTTTTGATATAATAATATAAGTTATTGTTAATATTGTATCATATTTCATCTAAAAATGATACTTTGCCGCAATATTCATTAATTTTTATTATAGTTTTGAGGTGCAAAAATGAACCTTTCACAGTTATATTACTTTCAGAAACTTGCAGAGATTCAACATTACTCCACTGCAGCGAAAGAACTTCATATTTCTCAGCCTGCTTTATCCAGCGCTATTTCTTCTTTGGAATCTGAGCTATATGTTCCACTCTTCCAAAAATGTGGTCGAAATGTTAAATTAACAGATTATGGAAAAGAATTTTATTCCTATGTAACCAAATCATTACGCTACATCGAACAAGGTAGTGCCATCATGCAAGAGTATTCCAATCATATTAGTGGAACCATATCCATAGGATGTATTCCAACCTTATTAAATGATTATCTTCCAGGTATTATCCATGACTATCAGGAAAAATACGAAAGTTCCAATTTTGAAGTATTTCACGGTATGTCAAAAGATGTAGTAGAAGGTGTTCTTTCAAAAAAATACGATATTGGCATCTGCAGTAAGATTGATGATATCCCAGATCTTGTTTTTGTACCAATTTCTTATCAGGAGATCATCACAATCTGTAGAGACGATGATAAATCCATCATTGGAGATTCTATTCCAATTAGTTATTTAAAAGGAAGAGATGACATCATCACTTACCGAACCAATATACAGATTGGAAAAACCATTTCTTCTGTACTGAAAAAGAATAATATCGACGCAACCCAGAAATACGATGATGAAATCAGCATCGCGGGAATTATCTCCAAATTTGGAGGTTTCGGAGTTTGTGCCAACACAAGTTTTTTAGATCAGTTTAATAATATCCGTAGATTACATATTTCTGATTTACCTCTATCTACAAGATTGATCTACATGTGTTACAATAAAACAGCTCTTCATCCATCGATTGTTGAGTCTTTCATGAATTTCATCGTTATCAATAAGCTTAACTTGCCAGAATAATCTTATTCTATCAGTTTTTGCTATATATTAAGTTAAAAAATAAAATGATAATATATCAACCCTTATATTTACTAATTTGGATTAATTTATAAAAACTCATATATTATCATTTGTATTATGTTTTTTCATTTCCCACCGGACGAATCCGGTGGGAAATTTTTATGTCATCTTCTATTTTAAGTATATGCTTTAATTAGATGATGATACCCATTGTAGCCATAAGTGTGATTACGAAACCAGCAATGAGACATGGGATTGTGGAACCAAATACGATGTGCATGTAGGATTCAGCGATTGTACATTCACATACTGTTGTTTCCATAACAACTGGTGAAGCGTTAGGTAACTTGTTAAGTGTGATACCAGCTTCAGCACAGATACGGTGAAGAGCTGCAGCGGAAGCGCCCTGCTGAATGAATGCCTGACCGAAGGAGTCAAGGAATAATGTTTCAGCTGTGATAGCGGAACCTGTAAGAGCACCACAAATAAGAGTACCGATCCATGTTTTGAAGTATACTGGAAGGCTGATTCCAAGTACAACCTGCTGTACCTGAGCGAATGCTGGAGATGCAGCAAGAACTTTGGAAAGACCTACTACAGCAGCTACAGTAAGCATTGTGCTAAGACCGGAGTTGGAACCTTTCTTAAGAAGACCTTTGAGGTCGCCTTTGATACGGCCAAACATTGTGATGATGATTGTAGCAACACCTACGAAGAGGGAAGCAGCAAGGATAACTGTGGAGCTGAACTCAGTAAGTTTTGTCATACCAACTACACATGCAAGTACAAGGATGAATGGAAGAACGGAAAGTAAAAGATTAGGAAGTTCGGAGTCATCCTGGATCTTGTGTTCGCCTTTGTACATAGCTGCAAGTGCTTCAGCTGTGTTGTTAGCCATAGATTTTTTCTGTGCTCTGTTGAAGTAGATTACGTACCATACACATGTGATAGCAGAGAATACTACGGAGAGACCAGGAGCAACACCTGTACCTGTTCCAAGGAATGTTGTAGGGATTACGTTACAAACGTCCATGGAGTAAGCGAAGGAGTTAGCGTTGGCACCACCACAGATCATTAAGAATGGAAGAAGACGTCTGTCCATTCCGTTTTCTCTGAGCATGTTGTCAGCGATAGGGTAAAGTACGAATACCATGATGTAACCATTGATACCAAGAAGTGTGATTAAGAATACACAGATCATGATAGTAAGACCAACGTTCTTTGGTCCAAGAAGGTTGTTAAGAGTTTTAGCGATCTTAACAGCAAGGCCAGTAGCACCTACGAGCTCACCGAAGATACCACCTAAAGCGAGGATGATTAACCATCCCTGAACAAAGCCTGCAGCACCAACAGAGAATCCGGCTACTCCTTCAGAGAAGTAATCGAAGAGACCGTTTGGTAAGCTAAGGCCAGAAGTGAGAATAATCACAACAGCTGTGATTACTGCAGATGTAACCATATCAACACCTTTAACTACCATAAAGATGAAGAGTACAATGGCTACAAATAAACCAATTCCTGCTAACATTGTTTTTTCTCCTCTCATTTAGAAAAATTAAAAAGTTAAAAATTTATAGTTAATTAAAATAACTATTGTAATGAAATATCCAAAAAATACAACTTGCATCATTTGGATATCTCAGGTGATTATTTTGCACAATCACCTGAGGAATAAATACTAAAAATCAATCCGCTTCAAATAGCACGAAGAACTATTCTGTCCAACCTTCGCCATCTTTCCAACCGATGATAACGTTCATAACAGTAGGAAGGATTAATGTGAAGAGGATGATAAGGGAAGCAGCGGTAAGTCCTTTAGCAACGAGTGCTGTAAGACCCATCTGTGATACGCCCCATGTAACTACGATGTAAGCTAATGTAAGGATCATACCACGTTTGTTACGTTTTGCTGCAGCTTCTTCTGCTGTTTCATTTTTGAAGATTGCGCCTTCAGCCCAGTTAAGTACACGGTCATTGAAGCCCTGTGCATAGTTGATAGCTGTAGAAATTGTAGCGAAGAAAATAGCTACAGTGATGAGTGTTAAGGAAAGAACCTTCATACCACCCTGGAATACACCATTCTGAACAATCATAATGGAGTATACTGCTTTACCACTTGCCCAACCATTGATGATTTCGGAATAGTTGGATGCAAGGTTAACTGCGGACATTTCAAGGAAAGCCCAGTTAGCGATTACAGATAAAATAACTGCAACACGAAGAGTTTTCTTGTTGTTGAAGATATTAGCATGGTTTACATATGCACCGAAACCAGCAAGGTTCTGGCCGGAGAAGATGTAAGCCCATACAAGAGCGATTAAAAGATATTTTCCAAAAGCACCTGCTACAGCTGGAATAACTTCTGTACCTGCAACACCTGCTGCATTTACATAGTCAAAGCTGAAACCTGCTTTGATTGCTGCCATCTGAGTACCAAGAGCACCAGAAGCAATGTTGCTAAATAAGTTAGGTACATGTACAACTACTAAGGAGATGAAGATTACTGCAGACATAAATACAGCGTTCTTACGTACAAGGTCAGTACCTTTCATACAAAGTACAAACATGATGATACCAACGATGAAAGTAGTTGCAAGGTAAGGAATACCTGTTAATTCTGCTAATGCAGAACCGGATGTGGAATAAGCAAGAGCCATACATACGATAAGAGTCCAGTTAAAGTTTAACTCGTAAACATATTTTAATGGTTTTACTAAGATTCCGCCCCAGAATCTTTCGCCGTACTTTTCAAGGAAAGTACCGTAATCATATGCTCTGAAATCCATAGCGAATTTCATGAAGAAATAGATTACTACACAGTTGATGATTGCAACTACGCATGGTGCAATCAGACAGAATGCTGCTGAGTGTACTTCTGGTAAAATTCCGAAGAATCCGGAGTTTCTGAAGAAGTATGTCCATGGTGTGGAACCGGAAGCAAAACCACCACCACACTGTGAACTGAATGCGATTGATACAAAGACGATGACAGCACGCCAATCGATCTTGTTACTTGAATTATTCATACATTCATCCCTTTCTTTTTACATTATTTCTCTTCTTTATCTTTCATCTGCCAATATGGATTCATTTTATCTATTGGGATCTGAACTAAGCCAATATCATCTCCGTAATAATAGATAATAAATCCACGTTTACATCTGAAAGTGCATTCTACACAAGGATCTCTGTCACAATAGCAGAATGCATCAGTATCTGCAAGTGCAAATACCATTGGAGACCTTTTATTTTCTTTAATATACTTCAGGTAGCCACCAACGAAAGTCTTCATATAGATCCATTTTGGTTTCCAGGTATACATAGGGTCTTTCCAAGCCACTTTGATCGCGTTATCATTGAAACCGCCAACAATCTGGTAGGAAAGTTTTACTTTACCATCCAAAACGCCTTTTTCGTCGTCATAATCCTGAGGAATCAACTGCTCCAATTTGTGTCCACAACAGCTGACTTCGATGTTGTTTCCAGCCTCTTCGCCAAATGTTGTGATGGGATAGATAGCGCCACATGTGTCGCACTGATAAAATGTTACATCTGGTGATGTATTCCATAATGGTTTTTTACCGTCACGGCATCTTCTCTGGCTAAATGTCTGTTTTGGCATTTTCTACTCTCCCTTAGCTTTGTTTCTTTCTTTAATCTCATCGATTAATTTAAATCTCTGAGTTTTACCACTGGCTGTACGAGGAATCGCATCAATCAATTCAACACGTTCTGGCCAAAGTTTCTTCTGTACTTCTTTTTCTCTTAAGTAAGCAATTACATTTTCAAGAGTCATCTTGGATGTATCTGCTCCTTCTTCTGGAACAAGGAATGCACAGATTTTTTCGCCCATACGATCATCAGGTTCACCAACGATATCATGATCTTTGATACCAGGATAGCCTTCCAGGTTATCATTGATTTCATTGATACTTAAGCTGTAACCACCACGTAAGAGCATATCTTTCAAACGACCGATAACATGAATGTTACCTTTTTCGTCGATTGTACAAAGGTCACCGCTGTGGAACCAACCTTCATCATCAAGAACACCATCCGTGATGTCTCTCTGTTTCAGGTAACCAGCGAATACCTGTGGACCTCTGGAAAGTTCTTCGCCCTGTCCACCAGGAGCTACATCGTTACCATTTTCGTCAATAAGTTTAACTTCTACACCAGCGATTGCTCGTCCGGATGTTGTTCCGTTTAACTCTAAAGCTTCAGATGGTCTTACAAATGTATGTGGGCAGCTTTCTGTAGATCCGTAAACTTCGCATAATAAGATGCCAAGTTCGTGTGCTGCATGAACCATATATCCAGGAACTGGAGCACCACCACAGAGATAAAATCTCATAGTAGGGATTGCACCACCGTTTTTCTGGATGTGGTGGATAATATCGTAGATGATAGGTGTAGCACCCATGGAATAGGTGATACCTTCACGGTTGATACTATCGATTGCTCTAGGCACACTGTAGTTCTGCTGAAGGAATACTTTTCCACCAGCAAGCATTGGTCCAACCAAACCATGGTTAAAACCAGTTGCATGACATAATGGAGCTGGCATGTACATGATATCATCATGTCCAAGACCGAGTTCTTCATTAAATGTAGCCTCACTGTAACGAATGTTATCGTGAGTCAGTAAAACACCCTTTGTACCACCTGTTGTACCAGATGTACAGAGAATCAACATGATATCCTGTGCACTTACACGAGCATACTGGCTCTTATCCATTGGTTCATATTTTTCGAAGATTTCACGGAAGGAAATACCTTCATGACCTTCTGGAATAGGAGATTCATTGTCCATGTAAACAACAGCTTTTACATTAGGGTTTGTTTCTTTAACTTTTTCAATACGTCCTACGTAATCTTTAGGGCCGATGGTTGTAGGTCCAAGATACGCAACTGAGCCTGTCATCTCCATGAATCTTCCAATATCTGGAGCCTGGAATGTCATTTCCATTGGGTGAGAAACTGCACCTAATTTCCATGCTGCAATCATAGTAACTGCAAATTCATAACGGATGGCAAGCTGATATGTGAGTGTATCACCAGCTCTTACGCCCTGCTCATAAAGATAAGCAGCAAGACGGGAAGACATATCGTCCATCTGTGCGTATGTGAAACGATTACCGGAGTCATCAATTACATATTCGCAATCTGGATATTTTGCTAAAGTAGCTTCCCAACAATCCAACATAGTTGTATCGTTCCAGTAACCCTTTGCCAGATACTCTTCCTTCATGGCCTGGTTGATTTTGATTTCATCAAACATAACTCAACACTTCTTTCTACTATATAGTTTTTATTAAATCACTTCTCCCTGTAGCAGAAGGCAGGGAGAAATGAAATCACATATTCTACCTTTATAAATTATAACAAAGATATAGAATTAGTTGGATGTCCAGTTAAGACCTTTTTCACCCTGAACGGAACCGTTAGCGATAGCTTCAGCGATTTCTTCGTCAGTGTAACCAAGTTCTTTCATGATAGATTCTGTATGAGCACCCTGGGATCCGCCGATAACGAATTCTGGAGTTCCCATGGATTCGAACTGAATTGGGTTAGGGGAAAGGATTCTGTCTCCTGATGGATAAGGAATCTTAACGAGCATATCGTTAGCCCATGCCTGTTCATCTTCGTAGATATCTACTGGTTCGTTAGCTGCTTCACATGGCATATCGTTTTCTTTGAACATCTTCATTAATTCTGCTCTTGTGAATTTAGCGATAGCTGCATCCATGATATCGATAACTTCGTTGTTTAATCCAGCTGCGTTCATATCTGCACATTTTTTGTAAACGTCAGGTTTTTCAAGCATTTCTGGGCAACCGATTAATGTGAAGAATTTTTCGTAGTCACGGTCATATTCTGGACAGCATACACATACCCATTTGTTGTCTTTTGTACGGAATACGTTGTTGAATGGGTTAACTACTTCTTTACGGCTCTTTGGATACTGGTTTCCATACTGAGCGGAGATGATACCTGTAGAAAGAGCGTAAATAGCTGCATGCATAAGGGAAATAGTAACTCTGTCACCTTTACCTGTTTTGGATTTCTGGTAAAGAGCTGCACAGATACCGGAAGCAAGAGCCATGGAAACCTGGAAATCACCAAAACCGTTTGTAGGGATCATAGGAGCATCACCACGGTTTACAGTTGTACCAAATACACCACCACGAGCCATGTAGCATGTTACGTCGAAACCAGCTGTGTCTTTTTCAGGACCTTTTTCGCCATAACCAGTTACCTGAGCGAAGATAAGGTGTGGGAATTTTTCATGTAATGTTTCCCAGTCAAGACCAAGGTTTCTTAAGGATTTATTTCTTGTGTTTGTTACGAATACATCAGCTTCTGCTAATAATTTGTAAGCAACTTCACGGCCTGTTTCGGATTTAAGGTTAAGTGTAACGAATTTCTTGTTCAAGTTAGCTACATCGAAAGCAAGGTTTTCGTCATTTGTGAAAGGCATGTTGAATACAGCACCCTGTGTACGAGCTGGATCACCTTTACCAGATTCAATTTTAACAACGTCAGCACCCCATTCACCTAATACTCTAGCTGTAGTAGGAGCTGCAAGGTAAGTAGTTAAGTCAACAACTTTAACGCCCTGTAATGGTTTCATGAGCTTATATCCTCCTTATTTCTATATACTTTTTTTTGTTTGGAAAAAGTATTTTTATATTTGATTTTCTTATAGATTAAAATCAAAAAAATGAGGTCGTCAGGTCAAAACCTAACGACCTCTTAATATATGAACTAGATCATCAATATTTAGATAAATAAATTCATATTATTGTGATTGAATCAAGCTATCAAATTAGTCGATAACGTATTCAACCTGTCCATGATGGTTAACACATTCACGAGCGATTGTGATTCTCTGAACAGATGGAGCACCTTCTTCTAACCACATAGCACGTGCATCACGGTAAAGTCTTTCAGCTGGGCCAAATTTGAAGTCTTCGAAGTAACCAATACCACCACAGATTTCTAACATTTCATCAGAAACGAGACGTGTGGAATCGATGGAGAATAATTTAGCGATAGCAGCTTTTTCTGTGATGTATTCGCCTGTAGGGTTTTCCATGAAGGATTTAGCGAAATCGTAAACGATACAACGAAGTGCATGTGTCATCATCTGCATGTTAGCGATTTTGAATTTGATCATCTGACGCTGGATGATTGGTTTGCCGAATGTTACACGGTCAGCAGCGTAATCAAGAGCGATTTCTAACATTCTCTGGCACATACCAAGGTTGGATGCTGCGATATGAGCACGGGATACGGAAAGGGAGTGCATAGCAACTTCAAGACCCTGACCTTCTTTACCTAAGAGGTATTTTTTATCAACTACACAATCTTTGAAGATAAGATCGCCATGACCAGCACCACGGCAGCCCATCATATGAGGCATATCAACTACTTCGAATCCAGGAGTATCAAGTGGAACGAAGAATGCAGATAATCTGTCATCTTTCATGGATTCTGGGTTTGTTACAGCGATAACGTATGCGAATTCACAGCAGTCTGTATGGGAAATAAGAGTTTTTTCACCATTAAGAACGTAGTCACCATTTTCGTTTTTGATAGCTGTTGTATGAAGGTCAGCACCTGTACCACCAGCTGCTTCTGTTAATGCGAAACATGTGAATACTTCTTTGTTCTGGAATTTAGGCATATATTCAGCTTTTAATTCGTCTGAACCGTAGTCATCAAGGATTCTCCAGTTAAGGTCTAATGCATAGTGAAGGTGCATTCTCATACCGCCAGGACCGCGGGAGAATTCTTCCTGAACCTGAAGGATTTCTAATTCGTTAAGACCGAAACCACCGTAGCATTCTGGTAATGCACAACGATAGATATCGTTTTCGATAGCTAAGTCATAGAATTCCTGTGGGAATACGTTTGTTACTTCAACTTCTTTCTGGATTTCTTCGAATGGACCCTGTGCTAATGCACGGATTTTTAAGAGATATTCCTGAAATTCAGCTTTAGATAATTTGCTCATTTTTTCTTCCTCCTCTAAAACTTTTTTGTTCTAAATTATTTACATTTATAATTATAGTGTATTGTTAAAAAATGCACCAATCGTTCTTTTTTTGGATTTCTATACATTTCATCGCATTTTCTTATGATTTTTATCAATAATCTATCCTTTTTCGTTTCTTATCCCTATACTCTAAGGTAAAATTCCATAAAACAAGAACAATTTTTTCCATTTTTTTATGCATTTCTAAATTTTGCTCAATGAATCCATAAGTTTTCATTAAAAAAGATGCCTTTTCAAAGCATTTGCTTAAAAAAGACATCCTCAAAATTGGGCATTCCACTTAGATTGTATTTATTTATGGATTTTTTAGTAATCTAAAACTTACACTTATTAATCTGGAATCAATTGTCCTCCAAGGTTAAAATATGTAAATGTTCCTGTTGCTAAAAGAGTTCCTTTTTCATCTTTCACTTCAGTTTCATAGACTTCGATGGTCTTACCGCTCTTAATTCTTCTGGCTTCGCTAATTAATTTTTTAACATGCAAAGCAGGTTTTAAGTAGTTCATAGTACAATTCACTGTGGTTGTTCGTGTATTTTTGCATGTTGAGGCAGCTCCAGCTGTCATATCGGCCAGTGAAAAAATGGCTCCTCCATGAACAGATCCCACCGGATTTGTAAACGCATCCTGTACTTCCATGATACATTTTCCATATCCATCTGCTATCTCTACTGTTTTCGCATGCATATATTTTCCGTATTTGTGCTCTTTGTTGCGAAACTCTACAAGATCTTCATATGTAACCATAATCTATCCTCTTTTATTCATCTTCATCATATTCATAAGTATAAATTCCATGAATAACCACATGAACATCTGCCATTTTTCCTCGAATGGATTTCTTCACAGAAAGACGATTGCTTGTCTTAACCTGAATGTCATATTCATCACCAGGATGGTGGCCAAGTAATGATTCTTCTAATTCTGGAGATAATTTGCCACCGCCTACGGTAAGATCCATATGGTCACTACTTCCAACATCTTCCCCATTGATTTCTCCATGGAAACTGAAGTTGATCATAGATCCTTTTTCAATGGTAAGTTCTGGGTCTGTATGAAGAATCATTCCTGTTTCTTTCTCTTCTGTGGAAGACTCTATAGCTTCTGCTCTTTCTTTCATTTGATTCTTACGATTGATCGACCATCCCACAACAACAACTGCTGCCATGATCAAAAGTGAGATACGGTACGCATAGAATTTTACTTTCTTCATGTCCATCGTTTTTACCTCTTTTCCTATCATTTCCTATAATACGAAATAACCCACATCCTCCTAAAAGGATGTGGATTTATTACCTAATTATATATGATTATAATATTAAATGTAAAGTGTAATTACTTTTATTTAAAATAATCTGCTAACCAACCTTCGATTTCTTCTTCCTGGTCGCCGTCCAAAGCAATCTTAACCTCTTTATCAAAACGAAAGTTTCCAAAAAACTCCATCATGTTTTTGATATTTTTAACATTGATGTATTTTTTACCGGAGACAATATTGATATTGCAGTTATATGATCCTGCTTTATTAACCAATTTTACGATTTGGAAATCGTCCCACACAGACTGGTTCGCAGAGATAACCACGTTTCTCATTATACTCCCTTATCTTCACTCATCTTATTTAGAAAGGGATGCCAATTGATATCAAACGATATTAATTAACATCCCTTGGTGAATCACTTATGATAGACTATGCTATGTTTATCTTATTTGTATTCTTTTTTAAGACATTTAGCGATAGTTGTTCTCTGAATCTGGTTGGATCCTTCGAAGATCTGGAAGATTCTAGCATCACGGTAGAGTTTTTCTACTGGATATTCTCTGGAGTATCCGTATCCACCAAATACCTGGATAGCATTGGATGTTACCTGTTCCATACATTCTGTAACAAATGTCTTTGTGATGGAAGCTTCTTTACGGCAATCGATACCAGCATCGATCATCTTCATTGTGTTGTTTACTAAGCAACGGGAAGCTTCTACTTTGATAGCCATATCAGCTAATAAGCCCTGAACTAACTGCTGTTCGATGATTGGTTTACCGAACTGTTCACGAATCTTAGCATATTTAACTGCTTCATCAAGTGCACGCTGCATGATACCTACACCCATTGTGGAAAGGAATGCACGAGAGATGTTAAGACCGTTAAGAGCGATCTTGAGACCCTGTCCAGGAACACCAACGATTGCGCTTTCTGGAAGTACAACGTCTTCGAAGATTAAGTCTGTTGTGTTGGACATACGGAAGCCCATCTTATCTTCATGAGCACCTACAGAGTAACCTGCAAGACCTTCTGTGTCAAACATGAAAGCTGTGATACCAACATCTGGGATGCGGAAGAAACCAACAACGATATCAGCGTAAAGACCGTTTGTTGCGAAACATTTTGTACCATTGATGATGTAGTTGCCGTTACCATCTGGAACTGCGGAACAACGGATAGCACCAGCATCGGAACCAGCACCAGGTTCTGTAACTGCGAAACATCCGAAACCATTGTTAGCTACAACATCTGCGAAGTGCTGACCCTGTTCAGGTGTACCAGCGATGATTACGTTACGAAGAGCAACGAATGTTGTAACGATTGTATCAGCATAACCAGCGTCAACTTTTGCAAGTTCTTCGAAGATCATAGCTGTTGTTTCATAATCCATACCAGCTCCGCCGAATTCTTCTGGTACTTCGAGCATATGAAGTCCCATTTCGAAACATGGATCAAATAATTCTCTAGGTGTGTCACCGCTTCTGTCGCATTCTACTACGTGTGGAGCAACATCTCTTTCTGCCATGTCGCGAACCATTTCGATTAAGGATAACTGATCTTCTGTGTACAATAAAGCCATAATTGTATTCTCCCTTTCATTAAAAAATATTGTGTTTTAAGTTCAACCTCTATGTTTATAATTTATCATATAAATTGCACAAACTCTAATCGATTAATCTTTGTTTTCTCAACGTATTTATTGTATTTCTTTATATAAATTATAAAAATCGCTAACAAATAAATCAAAAGTACTAACAAAAGGAAAAATAGAGACTTTTTTCTAACTATAGACGCCAAAAAAGGCATCACACCCAAGGGTGTGATGCCCATAATATTCATAATCAATTATTTCTGTTTATGAATTGATCTTCTGAGAAGAAGGACTATTTTGTAGCGCCCATCCAACCAGCGATAACCATTCTCTGAACTTCGGAAGTTCCTTCGTAGATTTCTGTGATCTTAGCATCACGCATCATTCTTTCGAATGGATATTCTCTGGAGTAACCATATCCACCAGCTAACTGTACACAACGACGTGTTACATCAGAAGCTGTTTCGGAAGCTACTAATTTAGCCATAGCTGCAAGGTGGCTATGAGGTTCGCCATCTTCTTTAGCCTGAGCTGCACGGTAGATAAGAAGACGAGCAGCGTCAACTTTTGCTTGCATATCTGCTAACTGGAACTGTGTATTCTGGAATTTCCAGATGGATTTACCGAACTGGATTCTTTCTTTTGTATATTTAACAGCTTCGTTAATAGCAGCCTGAGCAATACCTAATGCCTGAGCAGCGATACCAATACGTCCACCATCAAGTGTTGTCATAGCAACTTTGAAACCTTTACCGATTTCGCCAAGAAGGTTTTCTTTTGGAAGTTTAACATCTTCGAAGATTAATTCACATGTGGATGATCCACGGATACCCATTTTCTTTTCATGAGCGCCTACGGAGAATCCAGGAGTTCCTTTTTCAATAATGAAAGCGGAGATACCTTTGTTTCCAAGGGATTTATCTGTCATAGCGAAGATTACAAATACGTCAGCGAAAGCTGCGTTTGTGATGAAGATCTTGGAACCGTTGATTAACCAATGATCGCCTTTATCTTCTGCTACAGTTTTCTGCATAGCAGCATCTGTACCAGCACCTGGTTCTGTAAGACCGAAAGCACCGAGTTTTTCACCAGCACAAAGAGGTGCTAAGTATTTCTGTTTCTGTTCTTCTGTACCATATTTGAAGATTGGCCAGCAGCAAAGAGATTCGTGAGCGGATAACATAACGGATGATGTAGCACAGTACTCAGCTAATTTTTCGCAAGCGCCGATGTATGTAAGGTAAGACATTCCAGCACCATTGTATTCTTCTGGGAAGTAAATACCAGCCATACCCATTTCAGCAAGTGCATGCCATGTTTCTTCTGGGAAACGTTCGTTTTCGTCTACTTCTGCAGCTTTTGGGCCAACTTCTGCTTTACAAAAGTCTTCAAGCATCCCTAAAATTTCCTGTTCTTCTTCGTTAAAATGAAAATTCATAATAACTCCTTTCTTGTTTAAAAAACTTGTGCAATTATATTGAAAGAATCCCTGTAATCAGGATACTCATTCACTTTATCCTGCACGTTATGAGCGGGATTCCTTTATATATAACCTGCAGTCTTT
>JAUNNI010000047.1:17578-23794 GCA_030531555.1 Eubacteriales bacterium
TTTATAGACTGCAGGTTATAAACTAAATTAGATAAAATGTTTTAATATTCTAATGAATATTACTGCATTTCTTTAACGAGTGCTGGGATAACATCAAAGAGGTTACCAACAACACCGTAATCAGCTACGTCAAAGATAGGAGCGTCAGCATCTTTGTTGATTGCGATGATGCAATCAGATCCGCTCATACCAGCTACGTGCTGGATAGCACCGGAGATACCACATGCAACGTAGATCTTAGGACCAACTGTTTTACCAGTCTGACCTACCTGATGAGCGTGGGAGATCCAGCCAGCGTCAACTGCTGCACGGGAACAACCAACAACACCACCCATAGCGTCTGCTAATAATTTGATTGTTTCGAAACCTTCTGGTCCGCCTACACCACGGCCACCGGCTACGATAACGTCAGCGCCTTCAAGGTCAACTGTTTCGCCGCCTTCTTCTTTGATAACTTCAAGAAGGGATGTGCGGATTTCTTCTGCTGCAACATGGATGTCTTCTTTGATGATTTCAGCATGTGGAGCAACTGGTTCGGATTTTTTGAATACGCCTGGACGTACTGTACCCATCTGTGGGTATGTGTCTGGGCAGAGGATAGTAGCCATAAGGTTACCACCGAATGTAGGACGTGTCCAAGCAACTTTGCCTGTAGCTTCGTCAAGGTCAACACCTGTACAGTCAGCTGTAAGACCTGTCTTAAGGTAGCAGGATACACGTGGAGCTAAGTCACGGCCGTTGTTTGTAGCACCGAGCATCATGGATGTTGGGCCATATTTTTCGATAACAGCGATTAATGCTTTTTTGTAAGCATCTGTTGTGTAATGAGCGTATTCTTCGCTATCTACAACATAAATTTTGTCAGCGCCATAAGCGTTAACTGTATCAACAGCTGCCTGACAGTTATAACCGATAACTACTGCAGCTAATTCACCACCCTGTTTTGTAGCGATTTCTCTACCAGGAGTAAGTAATTCGATACCAACGTTTTTTGCAGTTCCGTCTTCATTAGTTTCAACGAAAACCAGTAAGTCTTTTGTTAAAGCTTCCATTCTCACTTACCTCCTAATTATAATACTTTAGCTTCTGTTAATGCTGCGTAAAGAGCTGCTGCGGATTCTTCTGCTGTTTCAGCTGCAATCTTAACACCGCCGGATTTCTTCTGAGCAACGTTTGTAGATTTAACTCTTGTAGGTGATCCTTTAAGACCGATCATTGTTTCATCAAGAACTAATTCTTCATCAGAGATTACTGGGATAACAGCTTTGTTAGCAGCTAATTTACGTTTGATTGTTGGGAAACGAGGATCGAAGGATGGTTTTGTGAATGTAGCAACACATGGTGTAGCACAAGAAATAACTTCAATACCGCCTTCAACTTCTTTTCTAGCAATAAGTTTGCCATCTTCTACAGATGCTTCAAGTACGTATGTTACCTGAGGTAATCCAAGATGTTCACCAACTTCAGGACCTACCTGAGCTGTGTCACCGTCGATAGCCTGTTTTCCGAAGAATAATAAGTCAAATTTGATGCCTTCTTTTTCTTCGATCATTTTAGCTGCGTTAGCGATGATGTAAGATGTAGCTAATGTGTCGGATCCACCGAATTTACGACCGGATACAAGGTAAGCTTTGTCAGCTGCGATAGCAACACATTCTTTTAATGCAGCTTTAGCCTGTTCTGGTCCCATGGACATAACGATGATCTTTGTATCAGGATCTTTGTCTTTGATTCTAGCAGCTGCTTCTAACGCATAACCGTCGAATGGGTTAACGATGGAAGGTACACCTGCACGAATAAGAGTGTTTTTAACTGGATCAATTTTGATTTCGTTAGTGTCAGGTACCTGTTTTACACAAACAAGAATATTCATTGTTCTTCCTCCTTTTTGAATCGGTATGTGTCTTACCAAAACACCTTATATGTAAGGGTTTTTAAAATTTTATAGAATAAAGTCTTCAACCCGGTAAACCGACGATAAGACTTTATCAACGTAATTAAATCGGCTTAAAGGCTAGCTTTAAATTTACGGAATTCTTCTACAGGCATTTCTACACCTGTCCATAATTTATAAGCTGCTGCGCCCTGCCATAAGAGCATTCCATCACCTGTTACGATCTTGCAGCCAGCTTCTTTGGCTTCACGTAAGAGACGAGTTTCCAATGGATTGTAGATTGCATCTGCAACAACAAGTCCTTCATGGAATGCGCTGGTATCTTCCACTGGAGTTGCATCCACATTAGGAGCCATACCGATGGATGTACCATTGATTAAAATATCTGCTGCAAGGATTTCTTCCTTTAATGCAGCTTTATCTTCTGAAGAAACAGCCTTAACTTCACAGCCAGGAACTGCTTTTTCAATCTTTTCTGCAATTGCAGCTGCCTTAGATACAGTACGGTTAAAGATAACGAGGGATTTACATCCTTCTAATGCACATTCAACTGCGATTGCTGTTGCTGCGCCACCGGCACCGATCACAACGATCTTCTGATCTTTTACATCAACTCCGTTTTCACGAAGGTTACATACAAAGCCTGTACCATCTGTGATGTGACCAATGAGCTTGCCGTTCTCATTAACTACTGTGTTACATGCACCAATGATCTGTGCTGCTGGTGAAAGCTCGTCCACAGCTTTTGCTGTTGCTGTCTTACAAGGCATAGTCGCATTGCATCCTCTTGCACCAAGAAGACGAAGTGCTTCGAGAGCTTTCGCAGTATCTTCTTCCTGCACCTCAAAAGCCATATATGCAAAATTCTGATCGTTATGTCTGAAGCAGAAGTTATGCATAAGAGGTGAACCGGAATGTTTTACTGGACTACCAATTAAACAAATTAACTGGGTAGCGCCATCGATTCGTTTTTCCATTACAATTTCCTCCAATAGCAGTAAAATAAATGACAAAATATGAACAATTGTCATAACATCTTTTACACAGTACCATTATACTACTAAATGAGGGTGTAAAACCAATAAGTTTTACCCTAAAAAGCACCTATAACCTATTAGTTTTTCGAAATTATTTTAACAAAAATTATCAATCAAGTCAATATCTTAACAATCATTGTTATATCAATCGAACACATACCCCCATCATAATAAAAAAATATTAATCATTTTAACTAATTATCTGCTAAAAGTTTCTGAATTAACTCTTCACAAATGTCAAGTTTTGTTTTTCCATCCGTATTAATGATAATATCTGCAACTGCCTCATAGCGGCTTCTTCTTTTTTCCATCAAATCTGTCACAAAATCTACAGTCTTGTTGTTTTCAAGAAGAGGACGGCTATGGTCATCTTTCAGACGTTCTAAGATCTCTGCAGGGGAAGCTGTTAAAAGAACAACCTTACCATTTTTCTTCATTTCCGGATGGTTACGTTCTCTCATAGGAACACCACCACCACAGGAAACTACAACATTTTTCTTATCCTGCATCTCAATCAAGAGTTCTGTCTCTTTATCACGGAAGTATTCTTCCCCATGGATTTCAAAAATATCGGAGATGCTCATGCCCTCGCGCTGAGCGATAATCTGATCCATCTCTACGATTTCCATATTAAATACATTGTTAAGATAGCTTGAAATAGTGGATTTTCCCGTTCCCATAAAGCCGATCAGCACGATATTATAATCAAACAGCTGTCTGGCCTGAATCTTTTTACTACTATTTAATACAGCTTCAAAAACTCTCTTAATTTCTCCAGCATGCTTTTTATCAGAAAGAGCTTTGTCGAGCCAAGCGCGTTGTTTTTTCTCCTGATCTGGCTGAATAATTGCCATATCATTGTTCTCTTTGTATTCCATAATACGCTCTACGATACGATTACGCATTAAAAGAGTGTTCAGCAGAATCTCGTCACACTGTGCAAGGTCATCTCTTAATAATTCCAATTGTTTCATATTCCTTCTATCCCTTCTTTATCCATTTAAAGTATTACATTATTATATACAATTTGGATAAATTCATCAATGAAAACTTTCACCTTAACCAATAGGAGAATTCTATTTTTTTTCCCCGAAGCTATTTTCCATATTGGCAACCGTCTCATCGTCCATAATACCAAATGTTTTGGCTTCCACTTTATTTTCCCCGAAGACATTTTTGTCAAAATAAAGATCGGTACCATGCTTTAACATATTGTTGGTATAATCATCAAAGTCGATGCGTAGATTGTAAAACTCAATAAGCATCTTTGAAATAATCTTATCCTTGTCATCTCTTACAACAACGTCGTAAGTGGACAGACACTGCCCTGTCTTGATTTCTGTCGCATGGGCAAAAATCTTCTTTGGCATATAAGCAGCATTTAAAAAATAACTGGTTGCAGAAGAAGTGGTAACTACCTTTCCTCTGGTAAGGGCTGCCATACCGGCAACAAAGTCTGCAAGGATAAATAACATACCACCATGAACTGATCCGATTGGATTCATGTGAAATGCCTGACAAAGCATTTCAGCCTTTGCCCAACCTGGACCTGCCTCAATAATTTTCATTCCCATATGTTTGCTGGTGGTTCCTCCATTGTTGCGGAACTCAATCAACTTATCGATATTTTCCAGATATCTTAATTCATCATTATTCGCCACTTTTTCACATCCTCTTCTTTACTTGCTCTATTGAAACTGCATCTTATATTCTTCATTTGCTCTGAAAATATATCGAAACAATTTCTAAAAATTCTCCTCAATGATCGCTTTTAACTTCTCATAGGTTTCCTCGGCAGTACCACTGTTGTCAATGACTCTCTCGCTGTTTTCCAGGTACTGTTTTTCGCTGAGCTGACTCTTCATAACAGAACGGCTCTTCTCTTCGGAATATCCTCTTCCCTCCTTCAAACGACGAATGCGAGTCTCTTCATCGGCATAAACATACCAGAGTTCATCCAGATACTTCTTGTAACCACACTCAATCAGTAAGGCTGCTTCCAAAGCAATAAAACGAATGGAACCATCCTGCTGCATCTCCTCCAGTTTCGCAAGAATCGCTTTTTCAATATTCGGATGGGTGATGCTGTTAAGCTTTGCCATCTTTTCTTTGTCATTGAAAACAATCTTGGAAAGGGCTGGTCTCGCGATATTTCCATCCTCATCAAGAATTCCCTCGCCAAAATACTCCACGATTTCCTTATAATTAATACCGCCTGGAGACATCAGCTCATGTCCCACATGGTCTGCAATAATCAGCCCAACATTGAAGCGCTTCTCAAGCAAATCCATAACAACTGTTTTTCCACAACCTGTGCCACCGGTAATCCCGATTACTTTTTTTCTGTTCTTATCTTCCATTATACCTGTTCCTTCCCATAAAAAGAGAATTAATCTATAGCAATTCCTATCCCTTTATATTGACATCTATTGTAAATACTTTTTATTCCTACAATTTTACCCTAAACCCAATAAAATGTACAGTATTTCTAAGTATCTGCGATGTTTTTCTTCTTGACTACGAGCCGAAAACTATGACATAATTGAAACGATTTATCCATAAGGAAATCTTATCGTTTCCTATGGAGAAAGAAAAACCAGATTTATTAATTTATTTCATAATATTGTATAATTTGAGGAGAAGAGTATCATGAGTAGAGCAATTTATCCAGGAACATTTGATCCATTAACAAGAGGCCATCTCGACATCATTCGCAGAGCATCCACCATCTTTGACACAGTGGTTGTAGGCCTTCTCAATAACAGTTCCAAAAATCCACTTTTCAGTTTAGAAGAACGAATGGATATGATCAAAGAAGTTACCGCAGACATTCCAAATGTTGAAGTAATCTCATTTGGTGGACTTTTAATGCATTTTGCACAGGAACAGAAAGCAAATGTTATCTTAAGAGGGATCCGTACCGGCGGTGAATTCGAGTTCGAGCTCATGAATGCTCATGCAAATAAAAAAATTGCACCGGAAGTTGAAACATTATTCTTCCCATGCAACATCGATTACTCCTGTGTAAGCTCCAGCATGGTTCGTGACGTAGCAGCTTTCGGTGGAGAAATCCGTGATTTCGTTCCAGATTCCATCGCAGAAAAGCTTTACAAAAAGATTGGAATTAAATAAAAATCATATGATATATGATAAAAAGAGGGGAATTTCCCCTCTTTTTTATTACCATAAAATAGGTCTTACTTTTGTTGAAGTTAATGCATTTTTGAAGGCAGTAAGGTGAACCCATTTGTCAAGACAATTTTTTAAAAAAATTAAGTTGGATTT
>JAUNNI010000048.1:0-20124 GCA_030531555.1 Eubacteriales bacterium
CAGGTTTTCTTTTAACATTTTCAGACACCTTCTTAATAGATAATTTCATTTTCATGAATTGTATTACTATTTAATACAATTCGGTCATATAATTCAATTTCACTTTCCTCAGAGTTGACGATACAATAATCCTCATTTCGTTCTTCAATCCTTACATAACTGAAAACAGCATAGCCTGAATTGATCGTATAAACTCCATAAACCATCAATTCTTTATCTAAAGAATAAGTGGTAGCCGATTCCACGTTTCGGATTCGGTCTCCCTTTTTCAAATTCGTTGAGAAAATCGTGATGGTTCCCTTCTCTTCATCCTCATCAATGGTACGAACAGAAACCTGTTTTATCTTTTCTTTTCCTTTTTTATCTGTATAGATTACATTGACATTCTTATTGTTGTCTGTATTACTTCCACCGGAAAGGTATTCTTTTGGAATACGGAAAGCACTCTTTTGTACCAAAGAGCTTTCTGGAATGGTCAGACCACTTTGCTGAACCAGAAGAATTTCTACAGAAAGATATCTTTGATTCAGATATCTTTGTACATAATCTGAGAAATTCAGAATCAAATATTTCTGATTCTCATGTTCGTATACCTCAAATGGCACCATGCTCTGGAAAGCATCTTTTTCAATGGTAACATTTAATGTTTTTGTCCCATTTTCTGCCAGGCTTGCCATACGGGTATAGTCCTCTTCGGATAAAGGAATCACCAATTGCCAAGCCTGACTGGTTGTCAGTCGATAAACGGGTGCTCCTTCATGAACCATTTCATTGGTTCGAAGTTCTTTCATGTGAATTTTTCGATTAATCACATTTTTCTTCAAGGTATCCAGTGTCAATGATTCTAAGCCATCACTGGAATAGGATACCAGTCCAGACTGCTCGCTTTTTCCTTCAATATAGCAATCTTTTCCGTATTTTTTCTCCAGCTGTTTTTTATTTTTTGAAAGAAGAACCCCTGTATAGGAGATCAGGTCATGAGCGATCTCGTTTTTGGTTTCGGAAACCATAAAAAAATCTGCATCATCATAACCATCTGTAAATGTTCGAAGGTCATCATTGATCTTGTCCTGTTCTTCTTTTCCTGTCTTCTTATTCTCTTCTAAAATTTTATTAATTTCATTTTGTATCTGACCGGTTTTATCCAAAGTATATACGATTCCGTTGGCTTTTACTCGATCTCCATCCCCAAGATAACAGTTGACATAACCCTCTTCTGTGGATCTTATCAATTGTTCCTCTCGGATGATAATTCCGGTCCCTTTGATGGAATCTGAAATCTCACTTTTACTTACTTCATACACAGCAAGCTTATTTTTAAACATTAATGTGACCAGATTTCCAAACAAATATATGACAATCAAAAGGAACATGATTGTTCCAATATTGATGTGTTTTCGCCAATTCGTCTTTTTTTTATTCGCCATCTATATTCCCCACTGTGTCAGTGCTGATCCATTTCGATAATTACAGAGACTTCCCTGAACATACCCTTTTTCTTTCATGAGGGCTTCCCACTCATCCAAGAGCTTCCACCAGCTGGTCTGCCAATTGGAAAATGCGGAGTCTTCCTCAGGAATTCTACTAAACAAACGCTCCACCACCATGTCTTCCCGAAGATAGATCATAAATGTCGCCAGCCTATTTAAGTACTCCTCTTTGGAGCATATGGTTATTCTACCATCTACATAGTCATCATACAATGCGCAATCTTTGGGAATATAGAGAGAATGCAGCTTCACCATCTCCACAGGTAAAACCGATAAAATCTTTGCAGATTCGATGACATCCTCCATGGTATCTCCTGGAAGATTGAGGATCATATGGGTACATACCGGAAAATGATATGGCTGTATTCGGAGAACTGCATCCAAAAATTCTGCAAGTCCATGTCCACGATTTACCTCTTTCAAAGTATGATAATTCACGGTTTGCAAGCCAAGCTCAATGCTGATCTCAATTCCGGTACGATTCTGAAAGTTTTGAAATGCCTCTAAAAAATCATCCCGGATACAATCTGGTCTTGTGGATATGGCAATCTCAACGATATCTTCCACTTTTGCTGCCTCTTCCATGTAATCCATCAATTGATTTAATGGGAGAAATGTATTGGTATAATTCTGAAAATACGCAATGAATTTATGTGCTTTATATCTTTTTTCAACTTTAATGCGGGTTGACTGCAGCTGTTCATAAACCGATATCTGTGCATCGGAGGCCTCAAACCCAGTCCCAACACCTGCACAAAAAGAACAACCTCTGCCATCCATGCGATTGGGACAGGAGACAGGAAGATTCACTGGCAATTTATAAACCTTTTCCCCATATTTTTCTTTTAAAAAGGAAGAATAGGTACGATATAGCTGTTTTTCCTGATTCATGGCCATTTCCTCATCTTTAGTACTTCTATGATACAAGAAAGGCTATTGCACATTTTTAATGTAGCAACAGCCTTTTTCTTCTTTTCTTTAATACTGCTTTCTTCGTAAGCCTCTCTCTTAGAGTGCTACAGAAACGTATTTGTGCATTTCTTCTGATAAGTCTTCTTTGTCGAGGGATGCACTGATTACGAAATCAACGTCAAATCTCTCGGATAATACTTCTAATTTTTCAATTACATATGAAACGTTTTCTTCACAAGCAGCGATTGTGAGGAAGCTGTCTAAGAAGATCTTATCAAGGTCATGATCCTGAGAAAGGATACCAGCGATGAAGCCAATGAACATATCAGCATTTACAATATCAAATTCTGGAACAACAATAAGACGAACTTTGTTGCTTAATTCATACATATGTTTATTGTTTTTATCAAGATAAACGATTGTACCATTTGTTGTTGTGATATCTTCATTAACTTTCTGGAGTAAAACTTTTGTTTTTCCTTTTCCTTTACGTCCTGCAATAATATCAATCATGGTTTAAATCCTCCTTATAATGAAACTGTTTTAGTCAGTTTTCTTTTTCTTTTACTATTATAATTTATCTCCGCCAAAATCACAACCACTATTTGGTTGTTTTTTCTAATAAATGTGCCATGGAATTGTATAAATCTCCTTTAGTTTTTGCTCCAAGAACAACAGAAAAGAATCTTTCTCCCTCTTCATTTTCTGTCATTAGGATAAGGCAAGATTTTGCAACGGAAGTTGTTCCTGTTTTTCCACCATACATAACAACACCTTTTGGAACCGGATACTCATTTAAGAGAAAATAATTGGTACTCTGCATATATTCATTGATATCCTGTCCAAAACGGTTTTTATAGGTCATGGTGTTATCTTTCATGGATACGATATCCACAAACACATCATACTCTACTACTTTTTTGAAAATGAGATAGAGATCATAGGCTGTTGTATAATGATCATCGTCATGAAGACCGTTGGCATTGACAAAATGTGTGCTGGTCGCACCTAGCTCCAATGCTCTTTGATTCATCAGCTTTGCAAATTTCTCTGTACTGCCAGCGATATGCTCTGCTAAGATTACGGCACAGTCATTGGCAGATTTTACAAGCATCGTTCTAAGAACCTGTTCCACCGTTACTGTATCTCCTTTAGTCAGAGTACTGATAACTGCTCCATCTTCTGTCATGACAATATCGTGATCCAGCACAATCTCATCGGAAAGATTCGCATTTTCCAAAGTCAGTAATGCTGTCATAATCTTTGTGATACTGGCTGGATACAGCTTCTTGAAACAATGATAGGATGTGATTACTTCATTCTTTGTATCATTGATCAAAAGATCTGCGTAATCTTTCGTTTCTAAATCAAAGGCTTTCTCCTCTTCTTTGGACAAAACAGCCAGATCTTCTGCCATTCCTTTCGCCGGAGTGCTGATTTTTTGTCTGCTTTTCGCATAATACTCCCCAAACGGTTGTTTAATGGTAGTGGTAACTCCTTGTAATCCATGGAAACCATGACATCCGGTAAGTATACAAATTGTCAACAGAAAACCGAAACAACACAAAATACTACGTTTTTTCATGTTCTCTACTCCTAATGATACATATCTCTCCACTCTAAATCTCCACGATCTAAAGCTTTGATCAACAATTCTGCTGATGCCAGATTGGTTGCAAGAGGGATATTGTAAACGTCACATAAATGCATGACATTAAAGATGTCCGGTTCATGCATCTGACGATTTAACGGATCCCTTAAAAAGATAACCATATCAATAAGATTATGCTCAATCTGAGATGCCAGTTGCTGCTCTCCCCCTAATCTGCCAGCAAGATATTTATGTACCGTCAGATTGGTCACCTCTTCGATAAGTCTGCCTGTAGTTGCAGTGGCATATAATTCATTTTTATTCAGAACACCTCGATAGGCAATACAGAAATTCTGCATTAGTTTCTTTTTCCCATCGTGTGCAATTAATCCAATATTCATAATATTGAATACCTCCTAATAATGCCGCTGTAAACCGACATTTAATACGATTCCGATTCCAGCTGTCAGACTGAGCAAGGAAGTAAGTCCATAGCTGACAAATGGAAGGGGTAATCCTGTGTTTGGCAGAAGCTGTGTCGCAACACCGATATTGATAAATGATTGGAAACCAATTAAAGCACCAACCCCTGTAGCAATCAGCCTGCCACTTATATTTTTGGCCCGCGAGGCAATGATTAAGCATTGGATCACGATCACCGCAAGAAGTACGATTAATATAACACTTCCCACGAATCCAACTTCTTCCCCTACAACGGAAAAGATGAAGTCCGTCTGCTGTTCAGAAACAAGACCGGTATCTGTAACAGTAACTTCTACATCAGAAATTGTATTATTATTAAGACCTTTTCCATAAAGCTGTCCGGATCCGATTGCCATGACAGAGTTTTCCTGCTGATAAGCCGTAGTATCCGCATATGCTGATGGATTGATAAAGGTCATAATACGGGTCACCTGATAATCCTTCAGCAGAACCTGATTCGGTGTCTGGATATACCAGATAAATATGGCAAATAAAGGAACAAATATGATAATACATGTTCGAATCAATTTGGAATTAAGCCCACCTACAAAGATCACTGCCAACAAGATAAAGGTAAGATCCAAAGTGGTGGAAAGGTCTGGTTCTGCCACGATCAAAAGCAGTGGTATGGCACAAAGCGCTGCCAGTTTTACCAGAGTTTTCAATTCATTGAAATCATCTTCATGCTCTTGTATGAATACGGCGACAAAAATGATCATGATCAATTTGGAAAACTCCGATGGCTGCAGTCTGGTAAAACCAAGATTCAGCCATCTTCTGGCGCCGTTGGCACCAACACCAAAAAATTTTACAAATAACAAAATCAGAATATTTAAGCCATAAAGAATATTGCTGAAACTGCAGATATAGTTGTAGTTGACGAACGATAGAAATAATAAAATCATGACGCAGGCGATCACACCAACCAACTGCTTTTTCGTATATGAGCTGTCCGCACTGTTAATAAATAATACTCCCAGTAAACAGACTGCTACTACAACGGCCAATAAGATCCAGTTGTAGTTTTTTAACTGATATTTCTCTCGAAACATACAAGCCTCCTATTTGCGGCCCTTCTTTAATTCCTTGATTGGAATGTTTGCATAGATTGCAGGAACATTTCCATTTCCACCTTCAGACTCTGTCTGAGTGATCTGAATATCAAGGCCCTGTGTGTCAATTTCCATATATTTGGAAATAACAGCGATAATATCATTTTTAATCTGTTCCATCGTCTCAGGAGAACAATTTGCACGATCTGAAACAAGAACAAATTTTAATCTTTCTTTGGCTGTGTTGCCAGAGCTTTTTTTTCTAAAGAAAGTGTCCATAAATCCCATGTCATCATCCTCCTTAGTAACCGCGCTTGATCAGATTCATAAGTTTCTTAAAGAAGCCTTCATCTTCAAATTTTAAGACTGGAACCTCTTCTCCAAGAACTCTGCGACAAATGTTTTCATAAGCACGTCCGGCACGACAATCTTTTCCTACCAGTGGTTCCCCTTCGTTTGTTGCAATAACGATAGCTTCGTCATCTGGTACCACACCGATCAAATCAATGGCAAGAATATCAAGAACATCTTCTACGGACATCATATCTCCGCGTTTTACCATATCCATACGGATACGGTTTACAATAAGATCAATTTTATGTACTTCTGCAGCTTCCAATAAACCGATAATACGGTCTGCATCACGAATCGCAGATACTTCTGGTGTTGTTACGATAAGAGCACGATCCGCACCTGCAATGGCATTTTTGAAACCTTGTTCAATACCGGCTGGGCAGTCAAGTAATACATAATCAAATTCTTCTCTGAGATCATCCACTAATTCTTTCATCTGTTCTGGTTTAACAGATGTTTTGTCTCTTGTCTGTGCAGAAGGAAGAAGGAAGAGGTTGGAGTATCTCTTATCTTTGATCATAGCCTGTTTTGGACGACAGTTTCCTTCAATAACATCAACAAGGTTATAAACGATACGATTTTCAAGGCCCATTACTACGTCAAGGTTACGTAAACCGATATCTGTATCGATTAAAACTACTTTTTTGTTAAGTTTTGCAAGACCAGTTCCAATGTTTGCTGTGGTTGTTGTTTTACCTACTCCACCTTTTCCAGATGTGATTACAATAACTTCACCCATATTTTTTCTCCTTTTTATCTATACGTTTTCATTCGTTTCTTGTTATTTTGTTACGTTTGTACTAAATTCGCTGATCAATGATCTTGTGATTGTCTCAATAAAAATATTATCATTTTCAACAAAAGCAAGCTTTGCCTCGAACTCCGGCTGATTCTTCTTTGGTTTTCTACGGAATTTACCAACTTTCTGATCTGGAGATCTGGCTATAATATTTCCGATCTTAATCTGCATTGGCTCCATATTAAGTGCAGCAACAACCGCACTGGTATCATTAGGATAACCGGCAGTGACCATTCCTTTCAGGCATCCGATCACCACTACATTTCCCCCTGCTGTCACCTGAGCACCAGGGTTAATATCTCCTAAAATCACGATACTTCCATCCACCGAAATGTGCTGACCAGATCGTAAAGTTCCGCGATAGAACTGTCCGTTTTTCTCAGTTTTTTGTTCAGAATCAAATGGTTCTTCTTCCACAACTTCTTCTGGAATCTCAGCAGCCTCAACTGCTTTTTTCTCTTCCTTCGCCGTGGAAATGGCTTTTTCGAATTCTGTTTCCACAGCCTGGCCGCCATCGATAATGTAGCTTACTCGAAGCTTGCTATTCTCCACGATGGTGTCAACCAAAAGATTCTGCTCGCCTTTTGTCAGGTTTCTGCCTTCAAAGCTTACCGCAACAGCTCCCTGACCGAAGAATGCACTGGATTCTTGAAATTTCGTTGCTACTTCTCTTAATAAATGTTCAAAGGAAAGGGTCGGATTCAGAACAATCTGAAATCCATATTTGTTCCCTTTAATGATAACTGAACTTTTCATTTTTCCTCTCCCTGATTAATCATTGCTACTATCATTTCCAGTTGGAATAAGAGCTTTTTTCGCCTTGATTTCCTCCTGAGATGCTTTTCCAAAATAATACTTATAAATATCACGAGCAATTTCTGCTGCATTGCTGGATGTATAACCATTTGGTACAACAACCGTCATGGTGACTTCCGGATTATCATATGGAGCGTAAGAAATAAATAACGCATGGTTTGGACGCTTTTTATTTTCCTGTGCTGTACCGGTCTTACCTGCAACTTTTAAGCCAAGCTTATCATAGAGGTATTTAATGGAGCTGTTCTTTCCATTTACTACATCACGCATACCAATTTTTATTAAATTATAAGTTTCATTGGATACTTTTAATTTTTCCCCTTTTTTATGTTCGAATTCCTGAATTACATTTCCATCAGAATCTGCTGTTTTTTGTAACAGACTAAGTTCCATCAAATTCTTTTCATTTACAAGGGATGTCACATATCTTGAAATCTGACTAGGAGTATAGTTATGAGTACCCTGACCGATTGCAGAACGAACCGCATCCTCGTCAGATAATTTCGATTCATACTCTGTAATCTCTACACCAGATTTACGATCGAGACCATACATTTTAGCATATTTTGCGATTTTTTTCAAACCTGCTTCACTATTATATGTACCATTTACTGTTCCCAGCTGATAACCCATTTCATAGAAGAAGAAGTTGCAGGAAACGGCAATGGCGCCACTAACATTGAGCATGCCATGTGCATTTGGATAAATCCAACATTTTGCATTCGGTTTGATCTTATCAAACACGCCGGTACATTTCACATAAGCGGCTCCATCGGCAATTCCTTCTTCCAAAATTGCAGTGGCAGAGATTGGCTTAAAGGTAGAACCTGGGGCCGTTCTTGTCTGGGTACAACGATTCAGCATTGGAGATGATTTGTCGTTGTTCAACTTACTGTAATATACTGAATCAATTCCATTGGCCAAGCGGTTGTTATCATAACTTGGATAAGAAACCATGGCTTTTACCTCCCCTGTATCCGGATCAGTAATGATAACAGATCCAGAACAAGGATCCAGTGCAAGCTGCGCAGGTGTAATCTCTATATTCTCAATTTTCTTGCGGATAAAGTCGTAAGCAGGCATGCTGCCCTTTTTCAGACTTTCGTAATCACTGTTTTTATTAAGAACATCCTGATCAAAAAGAAGAAGACAAACTTTCTGAGCGCTTAACACTTTATTCTTGATCATATATTTGTATAAAATTTTTTCAAAATTCTTCTCTGTTTTCAGAGTATCTAAAATATACTGGATCAGGGCATCGTAAATCTCTGCCGCATCATAGTAGTCCGATGAAATATCAAATGTACTGATATCGATCCATTCATTGGAAATCGCATGTTTTAAATATGTTTTTAACGTACATTTTCCATCTTTCCAATCCAGATATACTTCATCGTCCACATTAATTAGAGAAGTATTTAAAATTTCTTCTCTTTCCAGTAGGTTCACAATATAAGTGATATATTCTCTTTTTTCATCACTTAAATATTTGTAATGGGTTACCCCACTCTTCATCTCGCGTTTGAGAGAGCTTAAAACACTTTTTTGTCGGTTCAAATAAGTTTTATAAACCTGTTTTTCTACTGTTTTAGCATCATCCTCTCCCAGATGATCAATGTTAATGATATCATTGTCAATCAATGCGTAATAAACCGTATCGATTGGAATCATCTTCTCCGTTCCCGGTTCCTCATTGGTTGTAAGATGAGCCAGCACAATACCTGCCAATCGGCGTTCCAGGATATCATATGCATATTTTTGCAGGTTGCTGTCTATGGTGAGATAAATATCATTTCCTGTTTTGGCATCCACAGAGCTTACTGTTTTAATAATCTTACCAAGATTATTGACAAGGACATCCGTTTTTCCCTTGGTTCCTTTCAGCTCTGCTTCCATGGTTTTTTCGATTCCGGTCTTACCAACAATATCATTGGAGGAATAATTATTCTCATCATCCCCCTCCTTATTATACTCTTCCATCTCACTTTCAGAGATGACACCGGTATATCCGATAATATTGGAGAAATATTCGGAATCTGTGTATTTTCGAAGAGAATCCACTTCAATCGCAACACCAGGAAATTCCTGACTATGTTCTGAGATCATGGCAATGCTCTCTTCACTGATGTTTGTTGCCACAGTGATTGGCGTCGTCTGAGAGTATCGGTTCATATAGGAATCAAATCGAACCGACATGATCTTTAAAGTGTCTTCCATGGAATACTCATCGGAGATATTGAACATCCTTGCCACACCAGATGGTCCATTTTCTCCGGTACGAAGATATTCATATACTTCCTCTGGAGTAGAGTTCAGCCATTTTTCTGCCTTCTTCTTTTCTTCTCCCTCCAATTTATCAAGATTACCGATTCCGTAGATATCTCTTTTGAATCTTGAGAGGGATGAACCAGATTCTGTAAAATATAGCTTTCCTTTTTCATCCATAGCCAAAGGAAGATCGTATTTGATACTATCCTTATTGGATTCGAGAAGACAAATCAGATTATAGATAATCTCATTGCGGACTTCACTCTCACTAACTGGTTTTTCTTCTGTGGATCTTGCCCTTGCGATTTTCACAATATCATCACTCTTTTCCAGAGTTACTTTATAGGCAAGCTGATTGTAAGCAAGAAGATTGCCATTACAATCATAAATATTTCCTCTTGATCCCACCGTCTCTATGGTCTTTTCAATCGTGTATCGGAAATTGGCTTCATGTTCTGCACCCTCCACAATCTGAAGGATAAAAATTCGATAGACCAGCAATCCGAACAAAAGCAAAATAAAGAGAGAGAGAAGAATCAGACGATTACTGAAGAAATCTTTTATATTTCTTTTTATCTTTTTCCCGTCGATATTCTGTAAATACTTAAACAAAATCTACACTTCCTTTATCGTATTTTTCCAGGGCATTATTAATACGGAGCAAAATACGGTATAAAATCAATGCAACCGCAACCGTATATACAATCTCTGGAAGAATAATTCTTTTTACATACTGGAAGATATGGAGATGATTCTTTAATAATCCATAACCGATGTACATAAGAATACCGTAAACTACGTCATTTACAGCAATCAATACAAGAGGAAGAAAGGTATCCTCTGAATAATAGATTCGATGAAAGAAACCATCCAAAAATCCTAAAAACATATACAGAAAGGCAAAAATACCAAGATAGGAACTATAGAAAATGTCCAGGAGAAGACCACTGAAAAAACCAACGATCATCCCCGACTTTTGCCCTCTCATAACTGCGATGGACACCACAAGAATTAACATCATGTTAGGTACCGTGTCCGCCAATTTGAATAAACCAAAAACCGAAGTCTGAAAAATGTAGCAAAGCAATATGCAGATTGCAGTAATAATTGTTCTTCTCATAATAATCCTTCCTTCGGAGATTACGGGATATTCCCGTTTTACTACTAATAATTAGCGGAAAGAAAGTCTCATCTTAGGTGATTCTTTATTTCCGCTCTATTGAAATCGTTATTAATCTGCCGTTTCCACATCATCCGGCACTTCTTTTAAATCAAGAATAACCAAAACTTCTTTGATATGCTGGAAATCGACAACCGGAGTGACGTGCGCTGATTTTGTAAGGTTGGAAGAGTCAATGGTAATATCATTTACGTTACCAATGCGAAGACCTGGCAGATATTTGGAACTGATGTGAGAAGTTACCAGCTCATCTCCTGACTTCATATCCGCATCCTTACTGATAAATGCTACATCGATGTTGCCATCGCTATGGATTCTCTCCGCATTCCCCTTCACAACACAGGTATCAAGGGTGGACACCGACATCGCACTTACATTGCTTCCATCTGCAATGATAGATTGCACTTTTGCATAATTGGCACCGACTTCTGTGACAATTCCCACAAGACCACGGCCGGAAAGAACATTCATATTCTTTTTAATACCATCCTGAGATCCTTTATTAATGACGAAATTCTCATACCAGTTATTTCTGCCATTGCTGATGACACGGGCGCCAACTTTTTTGTATTCTTTATATTCTTCATCTAATACGAGCAAAGCTCTCAGTGATTCAAGTTCTTCCTGATCAGTTGAAAGATTCTCATTCATATGAGTGAGCTCTTCCACTCTGTTTGCAAGCTTTTCATTTTCTTCTCGAAGTGTTTTCATATCTTCAAAGGATTCAAAATAATCGTCTGCCCAAAGACCAATGGAATTAATTCCATCCTGCATCGGTACAATTATCGTACTCACAATCACAGAAAATGGTTTGGTGACCTTGCTGAACATGGCACTGACCATAACAAGAAGAATACAGATCACCGTAAATAAGATTAATAGAAATTTTGGTGAAAATTCTATCTTTCTACGTTGTTTCATGTATTTTAGCTCCTAACAGATAAGTGAATCTTCGGAAATTTTAATGTAATGAGGATTCCTGAAGATTGTATGCCATATGATCATATGAGGAATTCTCCATGATCATGCCAAGACCTTTCGCTACGGTAAGCTCTGGCTCTTCCGGTTTCATAATGGAAAGGCCTGTTTCCTGCTGAATCAAAAGATCAAGATTTTTGATACGAGTGGAACCACCTGTCATGCAAATACCATCATGCATGATATCCATGGATAATTCTGGTGGTGTTTTCTCCAAAATAAATTTGATGGAATCGATGATGGAGGAAAGACTTTCAGACATCGCATCATAGATTAAATGATTTGTAACAGTCACTTTATTTGGAAGACCTGTGATCAGATTACGGCCCATAACATCAAATGTAACTTCTTCATCCTCTTTAATGCCGCTTGCCAGGTTCATTTTCAGTCTTTCTGCACTCTTCATACCAATGACGAGGTTGTGTTTTTTCTTAACTGCCTGCTGGATTGCTTCGTCAAATTTAGTGCCACCTACTTTAAGAAGACGGCTCTGAACGATACCACCAAGACTGATCAAGCTGATTTCTGTTGTATCTGCACCAATATTTACGATGAGACGACCGGTTGCATCCATTACGTCAAGACCTGCACCTAATGCATCTGCGATTGGTTTTTCTACAATACGAATCTTTTTTGTTTTTAAAGATGAACTTGCAATTACATCATAGAAAGCACGTTTTTCAACTTCTGTGATATCGGTTGGTACTGCCATAAAAAATTCAGAATTGCTTCCGGCATTTAAATTTTCCGCAACTTTTTTTCCTTTAAATCCTTTAAAATAAAGCTGAACCATCGCCTGCATTGCACTGAAATCAGCGATTACGCCATTTACTACCGGACGTTTTACTTCGATATTTTTTGGAGCTTTTTCATACATTGAAAATGCTTCATCACCAAGTGCCAATGGCTCTGTCTTACGAACCATGGCGATCATGTTCTTCTGATAAAGAACCACGCCAGCACCTTTCTGACAAATCTTAATTGAATTTGTTCCCATATCTATTCCATAAACTTTTTCAGACATCTGTATGTCTCCTTTCGTCTATCATTCTATTTCTCTAACGTGTTTTTTGCTCTTTTAAAGCAACTGTTCCTCCCGCATGCTAAAATAACATCGATCCCCGATGATGATATGATCAGACAGCGAAATACCAAGCAGATCTCCTGCTTCTTTTATCCTTTTTGTGATCACCAGATCTTCCTTGCTGGGTTCCGGACATCCGGATGGATGATTGTGCAAAAGAATCATGTAGACTGCCTCACTTCGCAAGGCCTCTGAAAACAGATTCTTTACCGGAACAAAAGCACTGTTGGAATCCCCCGTACTAAGTGTCATGGTTTTCAAAAGTCGATGCTTTCCATTTAACAAAAGAAGCTGAACTTTCTCATAATCAAGATGACGCATATCTTCCATATAAAAAGCTGCGATTTCATCTGGCGACTGAAACTCATAGGCCTCATCAAAGCCTGATCTTGACAGCCTTCTGGATAACTCCAGAATACACAGAAGCTGAATCCCTTTCACTGTACCAATTCCGGGGATTTTCTGGAATTCCTCCAAGCTTAAATGAAACAGACCCTCCAAGCCTTTATAAGACGGATGCATATCTAAAAGCTGCCATGCCAGTTCCAAAGAAGAATGGTTCCTGGTTCCTGTTCGTAGCAAAACAGCAAGAAGCTCCCCATCCGAGAGGGCCTCCACACCGAATTCAAGACATTTTTCATAGGGACGTTCCTTAACAGGACGATCTTTGATCCGTAAAAATTGTTGTTCCATCATGGCCTCCTTCTTCTCTCCAGGCACAAATGGTCCAATCAATCAACTTATATCTTACCACAAAAGGAAACCTTTGTATATAGACTTCCCCGAGGGCAAATCTTAAATTTTTGTGTCATTTCCATGTATGTTTTTTAAATAGAAAATTCTTAGGACAAAGTAATTTTTCCTGTTTCATAAACTTTCTGCAAAGACATCATAATACCGTATTTGGCATGCTCCCAAGTGAGCCCTCCCTGGAAATATACCGCGTATGGCTCTTTCATCGGACCATCTGCACTAAGCTCAATGGAGGAACCGGAAACAAAGGCTCCCGCTGCCATAATAACCTGTGCATCATATCCTGGCATATCCCATGGTTCCGGACGAACGAAGCTGTCCACCGGTGCGCTGGCCTGAATACCAACACAAAAAGCCTGCATCAGCTCTGGATCATGGAATTCCACTTCCTGAATAATATCATGACGACTTTCTGTGGAATTTGGAATGACAGTAAATCCCAGTTTTTCATAAATATTCGCTGCAAAGATTGCGCCCTTTAAGGCCCCTTTTACCACAGTAGGCGCCATGAAGAATCCCTGGGTTAAAGTAGATGTAATGCCAAGGCTTGCCCCAACTTCTTTTCCAAGTCCTGGAGAAGTCAAACGGTAAGCTGCGCGATCAATGCATTCTTTGCTTCCACAAAGATAACCTCCAATTGGTGCTAAACCACCACCCGGATTTTTGATCAAGGATCCAACAACCAGATCCGCTCCCACCTGAGATGGTTCTGTCAATTCTACGAACTCACCATAGCAATTGTCCACCATGCAAAGAATATCTGGCTTGATTTCTTTCACAAAAGCAATCAATTCCCCAATCTGTTTCACAGAAAGTGTTGGACGAGAAGCATAACCTTTGGATCTCTGGATTGTCACTAATCTTGTCTTTTCATTAATCGCTTTACGGATTCCATCCCAGTCAAAGCTTCCATCGGGAAGAAGGTCAACCTGGGCATAGGTGATACCATATTCTGCTAAAGATCCGTTGGATGGACGAATTCCAATGACTTCTTCCAAAGTGTCATATGGTTTTCCCACTGGAGATAATAATTCATCACCAGGACGAAGCTGGCTCATCAGAGCAAGAGCTAAAGCGTGAGTTCCACAGGTAATCTGTTGACGAACCAAAGCATCCTCTGTTCCAAAAACATCTGCATAAATCTTCTCTAAAGTTTCACGACCCATGTCATTGTAACCATAACCGGTGCTTGGTGCCAGACAGGCTTCACTGAGACGATTTTTTCTCATGGCTGCCAGCACTTTCATCTGATTACATTCCGCAATCTCATCCACCTCACGGAAACGATCTTTTAATGTATCTTCAATGTCGGTACAAAAATCATACACTTCTGGTGATATTCCCATACTAACATAATAATCTTTTAAAATCTTCTTCTCTGTTTTCATGATTTTTCCCTTCTAAATCACACCGTTTTTCTTCAGGTGCTCCATCATTTTATCTAATATCATTTCTTCGCTCTCATAATCCCCTTTATCGATCCAGATAACCTCTTTCTCTCTTCGGAACCATGTGAGCTGTCTCTTCGCAAATCGTCTGGTTTCCTGTTTGATCTGCGCAACCACATCCTCTAAAGATGCTTTACCATCAAAATAATCAAAAAATTCTTTATATCCCAATCCCTGCATGGAAATCAATTCCGGTGTATAACCTTTCTTCGCAAGACCTTCCACTTCCTGTAAAAGTCCCTGTTCCATCATTAGATCAACTCGTCGGTTAATTCGATCATAAAGAATACTTCTTTCATGATTAAGAACAAAATATGCAAAAGTATAGGGAGAAATCTTGTCCTGCTGTTCTTTATTATGCTGGGACAGCTTTTGTCCGGTTTCTTTATAATACTCCAGGGCACGGATTACTTTTTTCACATTATTATAATGCACCAGTTCCGCATATTCCGGATCGACTTCTTTTAATCTGTCATGCAGATACTCTTTTCCTTTTTCTTCACTTAAACGAAATAATTCCTGGCGATATTCTTCTTTTTCCTCATGCTGAGAAAAATCAATATCATATAGCAAAGCCTGAATATAGAATCCGGTTCCACCAACCACGATTGGAATCTTTCCATGGGAAATGATTTCCTGCACGGCCTCTTTGGCCCTTCTTTGAAATTCTACAACATTGAAGGCCTGCTCCGGAGTGAAGATATCCACAAGATAATGTGGAACTCCGTCCATTTCCTCAGGGCTAATCTTGGCAGTTCCAATATTCATTTCCTGATATACCTGCATGGAATCTGCGCTGATAATCTCACCACCGATTCTTTTCGCCAGCTGAATAGAAAGATTGGTTTTTCCTGCTGCCGTCGGTCCTGTCAAAATAACAAGGGGAATTTTTTGATTCCTGTTTTTTTCTTCCATCCTGTGAACACTCCTATTGGATTCGTTTAAATTTCTTTTCTAACTCATATTTCGTCATGGAAATAATCGTTGGTCTTCCATGAGGACACTGATAAGGATTCTCAAGTTCCATCAATTGACTCATCAAGGTGTCCATCTCAGCAAATGTCATGGACATATTTCCTTTGACTGCTGCCTTACAAGCCATGGATGCCAGTTTATCTGTCAGAATATCCATGGACATTTTCCCAGTGTTGTCATCGATGCTATCCAACAATTCGATGAACATACTCTGTTGGTTCAAATCAATCAAATCTGCCGGCACCGCACGAATGCAGTATTCATTGCCACCGAATTCCTCCACCAGAAATCCCAGTTTTTTAAAGGCTTCCATACATCCCAGCAGTTTTTCCTGTTCCTTCATGTTAAGGCTTAAAATGATAGGAGGCGCTATCATCTGCTGATGAATGGTCTTTTCCTCCAAATCTTTTTTCAGTTTTTCATATTTCACTTTCTCATGGGCAGCATGTTGATCAACAAAAAATAGTTTATCTTCGAATTCGACGATCCAGTAAGTACGGAAAGCCTGACCAATCAAACGATGCTTTGGCTTTGCCTGTTCAGAAAGAAGTGGAATATCTATAAAAGAGATTTGTTTCCCTTCCTTTAAATCTTCTTTGGGCAGCTCCATCCGTTTTTGCTCTGGATCCTTTGGTCCATAGCTTCCAAGTTCTTTAAGAAGTTCTACCTTTTTATCATCCTTTTTATCCGAAAATATTTGCTCTTTCTTTGGAGGATTCATTTCTTTATCCACATCCTGACGAATCTTTTCCTGATTTCCAAAAGTCAGATTGCGGATTCTCTCACTCAAACCTCCCGTTGCCGGCTTCTTTTCCTGGCTTTCTAATGGCTCATTTTTCTTTTTTTCAATATCTTTAATCTTCTCATCTGTCAAAGAAGAGAAACGTTCTTCAATCTTTCTTCGCTTCGATTCAAAAGGCTCTGGTGTTTTTGGTAAGACCTGACGTCTTTCCTGCTTTCTTTCCTCAAATCCCACCTTTGGAATCAGTTCTTTGCGAACAAAACTGTTACTTACTGCCTTAGAAATCACTGCATAGAGATACTCTCCATTGTGGAAACGCATCTCCATCTTTGCAGGATGAACATTTGCATCAAAACTGTGAGGATCCATCTTGATCATAAGTGCAGTAAATGGAAACTTATGGACCATGGAATGCCCCTTATATCCATCTTCAATTGCTTTCGTGATAATGTTATTTTTTAGATAACGCCCATTCACAAAATAGTTCTCATAGGCACGATTGCCCCTTGAAATAATTGGTTTTCCAACAAATCCATAAACTTCGATATCATTTTCTCTGTGACGCACCTCCAACAGGTTTAAAGCAATGTCTCTGCCATAAATATGATAGATGACATCTTTGAGATTGCCATTTCCTGATGTGGAGATTTTATTTTTATTGTCACAAATAAAGCGGAAGGAGATATTTGGATGACTCAATGCCAATCTTTGCATAAATGCTTCCACATAGCCCGCCTCCGTCATTTTTGATTTTAAGAATTTCCTTCTGGCAGGGGTATTGTAGAAAAGATTTCTTATGATAAATGTGGTGCCTTCCGGACAGCCAATCACCTCAAAGCTGACCTCTTCTCCCCCTTCGATAACATAACGCACTCCGGAAATTCCTTCGTCGGTTTTCGTGATCAGTTCCACTTTCGCAACCGCAGCAATACTTGACAAGGCCTCGCCACGGAAACCCAGAGAACTTACCGTCTCCAGATCATCTGCAGAATCAATCTTACTGGTAGCATGACGCAAAAATGCAGTACGCACCTGGCTCTCTTCAATTCCCGCTCCGTTGTCGGTAATACGAATAAAGTCAATTCCACCACCCTTAATCTCAACGGTAACTGCAGAAGATTTGGCATCAATGGCATTCTCCACCAATTCCTTAACAATGGAAGCTGGTCTTTCCACTACCTCGCCGGCTGCAATCTGATTTATGGTATTTTGATCAAGTACTTTAATCTTTGCCATGCTTTTTCCTTTCTAAATTGTTTCCTCAATAATCTATAGTTTTTTCTGAAGTTCAAAAAGGAAATTCAATGCCTGAATCGGTGTCATATTCGATAAATCTGCCTCTTTCAGACTTCGTTCCACAGGGCTTTCCCTGTATTCCACGGGCATGATACCCATGCTGTCAAATAAAGAAAGCTGTACCGGTTCTTCTGTTTTTCCTTTTTTGCCTAATTCTTTTATATGTAAAGTAATATCTGTCTGTTCCAGTTCCTGTGCAATTTCTTTTGCACGCTCTATAACAGGCTCCGGCACTCCTGCCAGTTTTGCCACCTGTATACCATAACTTTGGTTTGCACTTCCTTTAATTATTTTGCGTAGGAAAATAATCGTATCTCCTTTTTCCTGAACTGCAATACAATAATTGTTAATACCAGGAAGTTTTCCCTCCAGTTCTGTCAATTCATGATAGTGCGTTGCAAATAAAGTCTTTGCTCCACTTAAAGCACTGTTGGCAATATATTCCACAACAGCCCAGGCAATGGAAAGCCCATCATAAGTACTGGTTCCACGACCAATTTCATCAAGAATCAAAAGACTGTCTTTGGTAGCGTGGCGGAGGATATTTGCAACCTCGCTCATTTCCACCATAAAGGTACTCTGTCCGGAAGCCAAATCATCCGAAGCCCCCACTCGAGTAAAAATTCGATCCACCAATCCTATATTAGCAGACTTTGCCGGAACAAAGGATCCAATTTGCGCCATCAGTACAATAAGGGCCGTCTGTCTCATGTAAGTGGATTTTCCAGCCATATTTGGTCCGGTAATAATGTTTACACGGTTTTTCTTATGGTCAAGAATGGTATCATTGGCAACAAATAAATCACCTTTCATCATTTGCTCTACCACCGGATGACGTCCATCTTTGATCTCCACAAGGCCTCTTTGATTGATCGATGGTCTCACGTATTGATTGCGCTCTGCAATTAAGGCTAAAGATGCAAAAGCATCTAACCAGGAAATCACTGATGCTGTTTTCTGAATTCTTGAGATCTCACCAGCCAGCTGTTCTCGAATTCTTACATATAATTCATATTCCAGATTATATAGTTTATCCTCAGCACCCATGATTGTGTGGGCAAGCTCAGACAATTCTTCTGTCACATATCGTTCTGCATTGGTTAAGGTTTGTCTGCGAATATAATAATCTGGAACCAAATCCTTATAAGAATTGGTCACCTCAATATAATAACCAAATACTTTATTATATTTCACTCTCAGGTTCTTTATTCCAGTCTTTTCTTTTTCTCTTTCTTCCAATTCAGCAAGCCAGGTTTTTCCTTCTGTCTTTGCTTTCTTCAGATAATCTACTTCTTCATCAAATCCATCTTTTAAAATTCCACCTTCTTTAATGGTAAGTGGAGGATCTTCTTCGATGGACTGTTCCAAAAGTTCCCATAAATCTTCCAAAGGATCCAGATCATGAGCAAGCTGTACTAAAATTCCTTTGCTAAACTGTTCCAGAATATCTTTTATATAAGGAAGAAATCTTAAAGAGTTTTTAAATGCAATCAAATCTCTTGGATTGGCACTTCGAAAACTGATTCGTGTCGTCAGTCGTTCCAAGTCATAAATCCCATTCATGTACTCGCGGATTTCCTCACGAGCCATAACATTTTCCAAAAGCATTTCCACTGCATCTAAACGTGCCATAATGTCAGATTTCTTAATCAGAGGCTGTTCAACCATTTTACGAAGCATACGTGCCCCCATGGCTGTTTTCGTCTTATCTAGCACCCATAAAAGACTTCCTCTTTTATTCTTCTCACGCATGGTCTCGCACAGTTCCAGATTTCTTCTGGTAGCACTATCAAGAACCATAAAACTACTGGTGGAATATGGAATAATCTCTTTTAAATGATCGATGGAGCTTTTCTGAGTTTCTCGAAGATACTGCAAAAGTGCTCCACTGGCAATCACTCCA
>JAUNNI010000048.1:20134-23487 GCA_030531555.1 Eubacteriales bacterium
GGATACTCCGTGATACCAGTTCCCTCCAGATTCATGAGATGATACTGTTCCAATAATAGTTTCTTGCAATGTTCTTCTTCAAAATAATAGCTGGCAAGAGCTGTCAAAACCGTACCAATCTTATCTTTTATAAATTCAAAATCAAGTCCGCAGATACAAAATGCGTCATTACATATAATCTCCGCAGGCTCCAATTTATTAATTTCATCTAAAATATCTTCCGTGGAAGAAAACTGAGTAGTGCGGAACTCACCTGTGGAAACATCACATACAGCAGCACCGTAACTTCCAGATTGACAAAAAACACTCATAAGGTAATTGTTTTTGCCTTCTTCCATACTCTGGTCGGACAAATTAGTACCTGGTGTAACAATACGAATAACATCTCGTTTCACAATCCCCTTTGCCAGAGCAGGATCTTCCACCTGCTCACAAATAGCAACACGATAACCATTTTCAACCAGTTTATTAATATAAGGATCGCAGGAATGAAAAGGGACTCCACACATTGGAGCCCTCTCTGGTTGCCCAAAGCTTTTCCCCGTAAGAGTGATTTCAAGAACTTTGGATGCTGTAACGGCATCATCAAAAAACATCTCATAAAAATCACCTACACGATAAAATAAAATACAATCCTTATGCTTTTCTTTGATTTCTAAGTATTGTTCCAACATGGGAGTGATCTTAGACATCCTCACTTAACCTCCCAATAAAGTAAAAGCCTTTTGCTTCCTCCAAGACAACCGGAACGATTTTTCCGATGACAGATGGATCCGCTTTAAAATGTACCACATTATTATTGGATAATCTTCCTGTAATCATGGAAGGATCTTTCTCGTCGATGGCTTCTGCAAGCACCAATCCTGTCGTTCCTTCTAACTTTTTATTCTGCTCTTTTGCAATTTCATTTACTACTTTCAACAAACGATCGAAACGGTCATGTACTACATCTTCAGGAATCTGATTTTCCATTTCTGCTGCAGGAGTACCAGAACGTTTGGAGTAAATGAAGGTAAATGCACTATCATAACGTGCCTGTCTTACAATATCTATCGTTTCCTGTAAATCTTCTTCCGTTTCTCCAGGGAATCCAACAATAATATCTGTTGTAAGGGAAAGATCCGGTACCGCTTTGCGAAGTTTTGCTACCAGTTCAAGATATCCTTCCTTTGTATAGCGACGATTCATGGCCTTCAAGAGCTTTGTGCTTCCTGATTGCACTGGCAAATGCAAATGTCGGCATACTTTTTTAGATTCTGCTAACACTTCAATGAGCTCATCTGATAAATCCTTTGGATGAGAAGTCATAAAACGTATACGTTCAATACCTTCAATCTTCTCTACCATGCGAAGAAGCTGGGCAAATGTCACGGGTTCTTCTAAATTTTTACCATATGAATTTACATTCTGGCCTAAGAGCATAACTTCCACTACGCCTTCTTTTGCCAGTTTCTCAATTTCCGTAATAATATCCTCTGGCTTACGGCTTCGTTCACGGCCACGAACATAAGGTACGATGCAGTAACTACAGAAATTATTACATCCATACATAATGTTGACACCAGCTTTAAAGCTAATCTTACGATCACTCGGTAAATCTTCAATGATACCTTCTGCCTTTTCCCATACATCAAAAACACGATGTTTTGTGGAAAGACATTCATATAAAAGTTCGGCCAGCTTGTAAATATTATGGGTTCCAAAAACCACATCAACAAAACGGAATGTATTCTTTACCTTTTCTACTTCTTCAGCTTCCTGCATCATACATCCACACATGGCAATGATCATTTCAGGATTTTTCTTCTTATAGTTTTTAATACTTCCAAGTCTTCCATATACACGAATGTTCGCATTTTCTCTAACTGTACAAGTATTATAATAAACAAAATCCGCATTCTCTGAATCAACCTTCACATAACCGATTTCTTCAAGAATTCCATTTAATTTTTCAGAATCTTTAAAATTCATCTGACATCCGAATGTCTGTGGATTAAAAGTGAGATCACGTCCAAGCTCCTGTTTTTTCTGTTCAATCAACTCACGACATTTTACCATAAAATATCGCTGTCTTTCTGGTTCTGTGGCAGGCGCATTCTCCACAGTATTTGTCCATTCAAAATGATTATTCATTAGAACACTCCTTCTAAATCTATGATAATATATTCAAAACTCTATAGTAAGACCTAACTTTATATTATATGGTAGACGATTTCTTTTTTCAAGAAAAACTTCTTCTTCCACCTTTCTTGAAAAGATGTCTTTCATAAACATATCTCACAAAAAAGCACCAGAAGATCATCTTCTGGTGCTCATCTAATTTAAAATCTAAAAATGATTTTTATTAATATTCTTTTCTCTAGTTTTGAAAACAGGTTATTCTTCTGTCACTACATCATCAGTTACAACGCTATCTTCTGCTGCTTCCGCAATTTCTTCAATCGCTTCTTCTACTACCTCAGCAGTCTCTTCAATTGCTTCAGCAGTTTCTTCTGACATCTCTTCTACAGCTTCCGTAGTCTCTTCTACCACTTCTTCTGCTGCTGTTTCCATTACCTCTTCTTCAGAATCCTCTTCAAAAAGATCTTCTAAATCTGCTTCAAAATCATCAAAATTTTCAAAATCGCCAAATTTTAACTGGGAAACCAATTCAGCAAGGATATCCTTCTTTTCTTCCATAGATACTTTTGCTTCTTTTACTCCACGAACTAAATCTACGAATTCACCTTCACAATCTTCTTCATGAAGTTCTAAATAAGCCTGACCAATTTTATAAGTTAAAATTCTCATCTGCTTCTTTGTTGCACGGATCTGATCTTTTACTTTAATGATATCCTTTGCTATTTTTGCTTTTTCTGCAACAGCCTGTCCCTTTTCGCTAATTGTTTTTGTTAAAGTTTCAAAAACGTCCATCTTGATCCCTCCTTAAAAGTGATTTAATTAGATTTTACCACTATTTTTATATTTTTAAAGTGCATTTCATGGACTTAATATAATTGAAAGAAATGAAAATAAAAAAGCACACAAACGACACTTTCTTGTACGTTCGCATGCTCATTTTTTATATCTGCAAATAAAAAAAGACCGAAAGTCAATCCTTCCAATCATTAACAGCAGTCCGTAGGGGAATCGAACCCCTGTTTCCGCCGTGAGAGGGCGGCGTCTTAACCGCTTGACCAACGGACCATATTAAAAGATAGCAGGGGATGAGAGAATCGAACTCCCACCAAAGGTTTTGGAGACCCCTATCATACCATTTGACCAATCCCCTGTATATATCTTCAAAACTGCAAACAGTTATCACATCTTTTTTCCAAAATCAAGTCAAAAGTGAAAAGACAAGCTCTCGACCG
>JAUNNI010000004.1 GCA_030531555.1 Eubacteriales bacterium
GTTTTAGCGATTTTCAGGGACATTCGAAAGCCGCTTTATTGCGACAACCCCTTTTATTCTATCTTGATGTATGTTTTGAAATCAAATCAATAAAATCAGAAATAACTTCCTGAATATTTTGGTAAGAATCCCATTTTTCAAATAACATTCGGTCAATATCCACATTTAAGAATTTCGCTTTCGTTCTAAGATTATTATCTTTGATACAATCAAAATCAGCAGTGTCCATATCACCAATAACACGGCTAAAGTTGACGCATGCTGCAAAACCGAAGCATTCTCTTAAAATATCAAGAGCAAGTGTTTCTTTATAACCATTAGTTACCTTGTATTGAATCTTAGCATCTTTATCCCAATACTCAAAGAAAAACTTAATATAATCTGTATAAAGAGACTGAATTAAACCTAAAACATAAGTAATGTGTCTGTTGCGCAGGAAACCGGAATCGAATGGGCGGAAGGCTGCGGAACAAAGCTGCGCCAAAAGATTGGCAATAATAAAACCAAGATCATAAGAAAATGGGGCGCCAAAAGTGTATTCCATATCAATGACTTTAAGGTTTTCATCATCTGCAAAAAGATTGGAGGTATGGAAATCTCCATGAATTAATGTTTCAGACTTACTCATGAAAAGATGACGAAGCTTATATCTTTGGAATTGTAACTTTTCATCATATCGAATGGCTTTACAATATGCTTCATATTCAGGTCCACATGATGGATCATAACGATCTGAACCAAAAATCTTAAGGAAGATACCATCTTCCATGATGACACGAAGCTCAGCGTTCATGAAATCTGAAAGAAGCTTACGATAGTCTGCACTGGAAAGATAAAATTCCGAAGTGTAGAAATGAGTCGCCGCCAGATAATGGGCACCTTGCTTAGCAAGTTCTGGAAAACGATGATTTTCATTTAACTGATATCGAATTAATTTAAGATTAGAAACATCTTCCATAATAAAGATATGATTCTCATCGTCCATAAAATATAATTCAGGAACATATTGTGGAACAATCTTTGAGCGAAGTTTCATAATCTCATATTCTTTTCGATTACGATTTGGATCCATTTTTTTGCCACGACGTCTTAAAGTGGATGTGGACTGTTTTACAATATAAGAAGAATCAGAATCTGCAATACGGAAAACAAAATTACAGTAACCGTCTCCTTCCACATCCTGACCTAAATCACCATCACCAATCATGGATACGGTTACAGGTTCCTTAAGTGTGATAGAAGGAACATAGTCATGAATATAAGAAAGTATATTTTCTTTATTTAAAATAATCATAACAAAACTCCTTTCTATAACTTAAGATCCTGTATATTTCTACAATAGATTTCTTCGATGGCATAAATGTCAGCGATCAAATCATCGATAGTTTCATAAGAATCCCAGCCGATTAACATCTGTTTATTAATGATGATGGATAAACATTTTGCGTTATGTCGCTGTACGAAATCATCAATCTCATCATAATCTGCATAAGGAATGATATTACAAATACGTCCAAGCATAGCAGAAGCAGCAAAACCAATACTTTCTTGAAGTGTTGTCATACGGAAATCTTCAAAAAGACCAGGAATGTTCTGATAAATATCTTTGGCATCTTCTTGCCAATACTGAATGAAATAATCACAGAACTTAGTATAAGTATCACGAATGATAGAAATACAATAATCTTTGTATTCCTTACGTGCCTGTTCACTGTCAAATGGACGGAAAGTGGCAGCACAATACTGTGCAATAAAATTCGCCATGAAATATCCAAGATCATAAGAGAATGGGCCACAGAAAGTATATTCCATATCGATTACTTTTGTTTCATCTGGACCAGCAAATACATTGGAGGTATGAAGGTCACCGTGAATTAAGCATTCCCCTTTGGACATATAAAGATGACGAAGTTTCTGACGAGAAATCAGAACTTGAGGATCTGCACATACACGTTTGGCAAATGTAACAAATTCTGGATCCATTGGACGTCCAACCGTATCTTCCTCCACAACCTTTGTAAGGAACATACCAACATCCATGATATCGCGCATAGTTGAATTCATGAAATGAACGGCAAGATCACGGAAATCTTTGGTTGGAAGATAGTATTCGGAAGTGTAAAATTCTGTTGCAGCCATATATCTTGCAATATCATCTGCAAGACGAGGGAAACTAACTCCTTTAAGCAGCTGAAAACGAGAAATACGAAGTCGAGAAACATCTTCTGTAATAAAAACACGATTTTCTTCGTCGCAATCATAAATTTCAGGAATGAGATCTGGACAGATGGCGTGTCTTATTTTCATGGATTCATATTCTAATTTATAACGGTCAATATCTAAGACGAACTTGCCTTTGGAACGACTGTCAATGCGGGATTGTTTTACAATCAAATGATGTTCTCCATCGGATACACGATATACAAAATTAATGAATCCATCGCCGTCTTCTTCTACAGAACCTTCCCCAATGGCAGATACAGTGATATTTCCGTTTGGATTGAAGAAATCCAATCTGGATTTCACATATTCAACAACATTTTCTTTGTTGATCTGCATGGAAAAAATCACCTCCTGTAAAAATTAATCAAAATAATCATCAGCGAAACGTTTTTCATAATCCTTTTTATATTTTTCAAGGATTTTATGAAGTCCGTCTACCAATTCATCAATTCCTTCGTTGGTCACTGAACTAACCTCGAAAATATTCTGACAGCCTGCCAGCTCAAGATAGCCACGTCCCTGTTTGATTTTACAATTTGGTAAATCAATCTTTGTAAGAATACCAACAACAGGTTTTTCGAACTTACTGGTAAGACCACCGGAGAACCAGCAATCATCGCTGGTAGAATCCTGAACAAGCCCAATAAGATCAGCGTCGTGGGAAGTGATGGTCAAAGATCCCCAGTAACCACGTTGCTGCATGTACTCGCCAGGTGTATCAATAAAATTACCGACATATTCGACGGTTTGTGTCTTGTCATATTTAATCTCTTTGTCGATCAAACGCTGGATCAGGGTTGTTTTCCCCGCAGCGGAAGGACCAATTAACATTACTCTCATAAAATAGAGCTCCTAACGAAATCAGGTTTTGGTGATAGAAACTGCATCAAAACCAAGTTTATTATAGAATGTAGAGATTACGCTGCTAAGAGCTGCCTCAACATTTGCGGTGGAGCCAACAATGATTACAGAACCAGAGAAACGGTCAACGAAACCAAGTTTGATGGATGCTGCTTTTGTACAGATATCTGCTGCAATGATTGTAGCTTCCGATGGTGTGATAGTAAGGATACCAATTGCATCGTGGTAGTCATCTGGTAAACCAAGTTTCTTATATACAGAAGCCTTTGGACGGGTTACCATGTGCGCGAGGGTGATCTGTTTGCCAGGAACGTATTCCTGGATCATACGCGATTTATCGCCATCCGCGTTGACACCGTTATTTATCATATCTTTTGCCATAAAAACTCCTTTCTGCCAAGAGACCAATATGGTTCCGGGCCTGAGAAGGCATAGTAAACCTATTAAACCATTTTGGTAATATTATATAAATATAATGGGAAAAAGTAAATGTTACTCTTATATGTTTACTAGCATTCTTTTGTTGCAAAACTTTAAAAATCATGTGACAAGTGCAAGAAATGGAAGGTAAAAGAAAAAAGAGAAAATAAAAAACATCATCTTTGGAAAAAAACAAACCCCAAAAGGGCTATCTTGAAAAAAACATACATTCGCGATATGATACCTTTATGAATTATACATATATATTACTATGCAGTGATGAAACATTATATACTGGATGGACCAATGATTTGGAAAATCGTGTTCGTTGCCACAATGAGAAAAAGGGGGCAAAATATACAAAAACAAGGACCCCGGTAACGCTCGTCTACTATGAGACATTTGACACGAAACAGGAGGCCCAAAAAAGAGAGTATGCGATTAAGAAAATGAGCAGAAAAGAAAAAATTCTACTGATTAGCTCAGATCTTAATCCGGTAAAAGAATGATATTTACAAAAGGTAAAGGTACATCACAATAAAGTGACACAGGCTTCCACCCATTACGAAAAGATGGAAGATTTCATGTCTTCCAAAATTTTTTGGAAGTTTATGAAAGATTGGCAGATCAAAGGCATAAAGGATTCCACCAATGGTATAAATAATGCCACCAACGAGCAACCATAAAAAGGCACCATGGGAAAGATTTTCAATGATGATGCGGAAGGCAAATACGCAGGTCCAACCCATAAAAATATAGATGGATGAGCTAACCCAATGTGGACAAAATACAAAAGCAATCTTTACAAGAATACCAATAAAAGCCATGGTCCAGATATAGATCAACATTGGAATTCCGTATTTGGATGGGAGAACCAGCATACAGATTGGTGTGTAAGAACCCGCAATTAAAACAAAGATCATGGAATGATCTAAACGTTTTAAAAATTTATTGACTTTTATAGAGATATCAAGTGAATGATAGAGCGTGCTGGCTCCATAAAGCAAAATCATGCTACAGATGAAAATAGTCATGGCGATGGTTGCATCTTCCGATTGAAAAGTAGCCTTGTGAATGAGTGGGATTGCGAAAACTGCCGCGCTTATCATCGCGATTAAATGAGTGATGGCACTGCCTGGATCTTTTAATTTGTGATTGGTTTTATGATTCATAGAAAAACCTCCTTCTATTGATGAAATATTAAAAAACTGATTTTGTATTTACGAAACTTATTAAGAGATAATTAATAATCTTATATGTAGTTTTCATTACTACATTATCTATGATGAGATACTATCATTAATCAAAGAAAAAAGCAAGAAAAATATGACCAAGGGGGAAGTATGCATAGATTTGGATTAGTTCAGATGGATATTGTCTGGGAAAATATTGGGGAAAACAAAAAGAAAGTAGAAAGATTTTTAAAAGAGGCAAAAGAAAAGGCAGTGGAATGTATAGTATTTCCGGAAATGACCATGACGGGTTTCTCCATGAATACATCCATGGCTGCATACTATGATGAAATTAATGAATTTTTTGAGAAAAAAGCAGTAGAATATGGTGTGACGATTGTCTATGGCATCATCGCTGAGGGTGGAAAAGAGAAATTTGAAAATCGTTTGATTATTGTGGATGAGACAGGAAAACGTCTCATGGAATATGCGAAGATCCATCCATTTTCTTTTGGCGCAGAAAGTAAATATTATACTGGCGGAGAGCAGGTGTATGCTTGTCATTGGAAAGACACGATCCTGAGTGGATTTATCTGCTATGATCTTCGTTTTCCAACCATTTTCCAGATGGTTTCCAAAGAAAGTAAAGTTATTTTTGTCATTGCCAATTGGCCGGATGCCAGAGTGGATCAGTGGGATGCCTTACTTTGTGCAAGGGCCGTGGAAAATGCATGTTATGTGATTGGGGTAAACCGCACTGGAAGAGCAGGATCCTTAAATTATAATGGCCATGCAGGTGCATATAATTTTAACGGAGAGAGACTTACAGAAATCATAGAAGAAGAAGCAATGCTTACAGTGGATCTAGATCTTTCTCTGATTGATCAGTTCCGCGCTGGTTTTCCGGTAATTCAGGATCGAAGAAGTGATCTTTATAAAAAGATGAAGTTAATTATTCATGAGTAAGCGAGAGTTCTTTTTCTATGATTCCTGATCTGATTATTATTTATAATCAAAACCACTTGGTATATTCAAAGGTTGATCCAATAATTCTGGGTTAGCAAAAATGTGTTTGATCAGTTTGAGGCTTCTTGCAAAATAGAAACCATCCGCAATACGTTCATCTAATGTCGCGCCGATATCTACCACATCGCGAATTTCGCGGTGACCATCTGGCATAAGGATTTCTTCTTTATGAAGTGTACCAATGGTGACCATAATACTGTTGGTTCCGTAGTTGTTGAGGTGGTGATATACAGAAGGACATTTGATACTTCCCAGGTTACTGCATAATACAGTCGTATAATTTGGATCCCCTTCTGTGATGAAACCGAAGTTGAGTCCCCAGTAATCAAGCCATCTTACTACACGAACGATAAACATAAGAAGGAATCGGGGAAGTTTTGCCAGTTTATCCATCAAGGCATCTACACCACCGGTGGAAATTTCACTTTTTCGGGTTTCTCTCACATCACCGACGATTTTTTTGCTGATATCGTCTAAGGTATCTTCTTCTTTTGGCACTAAAACCATCAGCGCTTCCTCGGAATGATCCGTGAATCGACGTTTACAGACAAAACTTAAGCTGATTTCGTTACGTTCATAGATACGACCACCCTGTACAAATCGGTTCATAAGAGGGCGTTCCTTTATCATTCTGGCGATGCCGGTGATGGCACAATGGAAAATGGTAGTTTTGTAGTCAGGATGCTCTATATTTTTCGCTTCAATGTATTTTACTAATTCTGTAGCATCAAGCGTTTCGTTTAAATATACTTCACAATCAGTACGATTAGGCATAAGCAGGGACATGATACTCTGAAGGCCCGGTGCGTTGCGAACCAAACGTCCATCTTTACGATCTCCCCAGCGTCTTTTTGTTTTCTCTTTACTCATGGGATGCTCCTTTCGATTCCGCTTCTTTGTTGGCTTCTTCTTCCAAGAGACGGTAGGCTACTTTTCCCACCAATGTTTTTGGAAGTTCTTTTCTAAATTCAATTTCTTTAGGCCATGCATAGCGAGCTACGCTATCTTTGACTCTGGCCATAATTCTTTCTTTACAGGCATCGTCGGGAGTAACGCCATCCTTCAAAACAATGTAGGCTTTGATGCGTTTCATACGACGAGGGTCATTTACACCGATGACACAGCTATAAGACACGTCCGGGCAGCTGTCCAGAACATTTTCCAGTTGTCCTGGATAAACATTATAGCCATTGGTGATAATCATACGTTTGATACGCTGTCGATAATATACATAGCCATCTTCGTCCATGCGACCAAGGTCTCCGGTATAAAGCCAGGTGCGTCCATCTGGCATGACACGAAGAGTCTGTGCAGTTTCTTCCGGATTATCAAGATAACCAAGCATTACCGTTGGACCTGTTAAAATGATTTCTCCTTCTTCTCCATATGGCAATACTTCATCCGTTCCAGGGCGAACAATGGCATAAAGGGTATCTGGGAAAGGAAGACCAATACTGCCTTCGCGGTAAGAATCTTTTGGTGTCAGGCAGCTGGCAGTAACGCATTCGGTGAGTCCATAGCCTTCTCGAATCTGGATGGATGCGTTATGATCTTTTAAGAAAGCATCCACTTTTTTCTTTAATTCAATGGAGAGAGAATCCCCTCCGCAGAACATTCCTTTTAAACAACTGAGATCTACACCATTAAGGGCATCCAAATGAAGCAGTGCCTCGAAAATCGTTGGAACGCCAGCGATATAATTTGGTTTCTTTTTTGCCAGCATTTTCGCATAAGACTGGCTGGTAAATGTTGGCATGAGAATACAGGTTGCACCGTGAATAAAAACGGCATGAAGATTAATGCCTAAACCAAAACCGTGGAAACAAGGCATGCAGCTTAACATGGTAAGTCCCTTTGTCAGTTCTTGCTGGAGAGCTTCCTTAGCCTGGAGTCCACAGGCATTGAAATTTAAGTCGGTCAGACAGATTCCCTTTGGAACTCCGCTGGTACCACCACTATATAAGATGACAGCAGTTCGTTTTTCATCAAATGTAATTTCTGGAAGTGGAATTTCTTTCTTTCCCTTTTTTAAAAATTTGCTCCACAGCATGGCATGATCTGTATTTGGGTATTTCAGATAAGGTAAGCCGCTTTTTGCCGTGTAAGCTACTTTCAAAATAGGATTTAATTCATCCTGGATTCTGGCTACTAATACAGTAACATCCTGTGGAACCTTCTCTAAAGATTCTTCCACTTTCTCATAAAACATATCTGTAGTGAGGATTGCCTTACTCTTGGATATGGTCAGATAGAAAGTAATCTCATCTCTGGCAGAAAGGGGATGAACCATATTGGCAACGGCACCAATTCGGTTCAAGGCATAAAAACAATCGAGGGCCTGTGGAATATTGGGAAGGCAAATGGTTACACGATCTCCCTGTCCAATTCCCATTGCAAGAAATGCTCTGGCAGCACGCTCGATTTTCTCTACAAATCTTTTATAGGAAGTTTTGCTGCCATAGAATTCATAAGTAGCATCTTTGGAATATTTTTTTTCCATTTCTTTGATCATCTGAAACATGGTAAGTCTAGGGTATTCCAGATGATCTTTTGGTTTTGTACTCATATCTTTTCCTCTTTTATTTATTTCTTCTTGTCCATTTTATCCTAAAAAAGGTGTTGTCGCAATAGTAGACTAAAGTTTATGTTACCTTATAAGACTCCATTTTGTTGACAATGAGAGAAAGCTATGGTACATTTGATATGTTGCGCTGTTTTTAGCGAAGAAATCAAGATAAAGAAAAGTAATTTATATGATAAATGGGGGAATTATCGCATAAAAGATCTTTTGTAATTATGCGGGAATTCCTTTTTTGTTTTATAGAGGTTATTGTTCCTTATTTAAAAAATAAGAACAAGAATAACTTTCCCAAAAAAGAATAGATATATAGAAGGGATTAATTCATGGATCGTATACAATTTCAGGAATTAGATATTCGAAAAGAGATTATCAGGGCAATCGCTGACATGGGATTTGAGGAAATGACCCCAATCCAGGCTAAAGCGATTCCAATCATATTAGAAGGGGCCGATGTGGTAGGACAGGCACAGACAGGTACTGGTAAAACAGCAACTTTTGCCATCCCAATCCTTAACAAGATCGACCCAAAATTAAAGAAACCACAGGCACTCATTGTGTGTCCAACCAGAGAACTTGCTATTCAGGTGGCAGATGAGATTCGAAAACTGGCAAAATTTCTCTCCTCCATTAAAGTGCTTCCAATTTATGGAGGACAGGAAATCGCCAAACAAATTCGTTCTTTAAAATCCGGCGTTCAGATCATTGTTGGAACACCGGGACGTATCATGGACCATATGAGAAGAAAAACGGTAAAATTTGACCAGATTCATAGTGTTGTTTTAGACGAGGCAGATGAGATGCTGGATATGGGATTCCGAGAAGACATCGAAACCATTTTAAGTGGAATCGATGAGAATCGCCAGACTCTTCTTTTCTCAGCTACCATGCCAAAGCCAATTATGGATCTGACCAAAGAATACCAGCGTGATCCGGAAACCATCCGTGTAATCCGTAAAGAACTGACTGTGTCCAACATCACACAGTATTATTATGAAGTAAGACCTAAAAATAAAGTGGAAGTTTTATCACGACTTCTTGACATATACAATCCGAAGATTTCCATTGTTTTTTGTAATACCAAAAAAGGTGTGGATGAGCTGGTGGAAGAACTGCAGGGAAGAGGATATTTTGCGGACGGTCTCCATGGAGATATGAAACAGACCATGCGTGATCGTGTCATGAAGAGCTTCCGCAATGGCAGAACAGAGATCCTTGTGGCAACTGATGTTGCAGCACGTGGCATTGACGTGGATGATGTGGATGCCGTGTTCAACTATGACCTTCCACAGGATGAAGAATATTACGTTCACCGAATTGGCAGAACAGGTCGTGCCGGAAAGAGTGGCATGGCTTTCACCTTTGTTGTGGGAAGAGAAGTATATAAGCTTCGTGATATCAAACGATACTGCAAAGCGAAGATTAAAGTGCAGCCAATTCCTTCCTTAAATGATGTGACAGAGCAGAGAGTTGTGAAATTATTTGAACATCTGGATCAGATCATTGAGGATGGTAAGCTGGATCGTTATATTTCTATGATTGATGATTTTGTAAATGAAAAAGACTATACGGCCATGGATGTGGCAGCAGCCTTTTTAGCAGATCAGCTGATTCGAACAGAATACGGTAATTCAAAACAGGATGAATTCGATGACACTGGAGCAGAAGAGGAAGGCATGGTACGTCTTTTTATCAATGTTGGTAAAAAGCAGAATGTCCGTCCTGGAGATGTTTTGGGTGCCATTGCCGGAGAATCTGGAATTCCAGGTAAATTGGTTGGCTCCATTGATATTCATGACCGTTATACTTTTGTTGAGGTTCCAAGAGATGTGGCAGAAGATGTTTTGGATGCCATGAAAAATGTAAAACTGAAAGGAAAAACCATCAGTGTGGAGCCTGCAAATCACAAATAATTCCCTATCAGCTTTGACATGATATCTGTGATGATAAAAAAGAAAAGGCAATTCGCAAGTTCTTTTATTGACAATGATATTTTCAACCGATATGATGTAATTTATAGCGAATAAAAGTAACAATTTGATATTTTAGGATAAATAAGAAGCCTACGAAAGAATAAAATGTTTAGGAGAAGGAACCATGGCTATCGGAATACCTGGAACAGTATTTAAATCACTTTCGCATGCGGAAAAGTTTCAATTACATATTAATAATACAAAACCAATTCTCAATTTTGCCGCTTTATTTTCCGACGGTGGAGAATACTATTTCACACCTATGGAACCAAAGGCAGGAGAACGAGTAAAAATACGTCTTCGTACTGCAAAGGATAACGTGGATCATGTATTTGTGGTATTAAACAATGAACGAGTAGAGATGGAAGTTGGCTCTAGTAATAAGCTTTTTGATTATTATGAATGCGAGACAATTATGCCAGAAGATTTCCTGGAATACTATTTTGAAATCGTTTCTGCCGGAGCAATCTGCTATTTTAATAAAAAGGGACCTATTCGTCATTTAGAACCATTTTTTAATTATAAAGTAAAAACTGGTTTCTCAACTCCGGAATGGGCAAAAGGAGCCATATTCTATCAGATTTTGGTAGATCGATTTGCCAATGGAGATCCTACCAATGACGTAGTGGATAACGAATACATTTATATTGATGAAAAAGTAAATAAAGTGACAGATTGGGGGAAATATCCTGCTCAGATGGGGGTTCGCGAATTCTATGGCGGCGACCTTCAGGGTGTATATGATAAATTAGATTATCTGCAGGATTTGGGAGTAGATGTGATCTACTTTAATCCGATTTTTGTATCTCCTTCCAATCATAAATACGATACACAGGACTATGATTATATTGATCCACATTATGGAAAGATTGTAGTAGATGGAGGAAAAGCACTTCCAGATGATGCCAAAGATAATGTGAAAGCAAGCAAATACATTTCCCGTGTGACAGATAAACGTAATCTGGAAGCAAGCAATACATTTTTTATTGAACTGGTAGAAGAGATTCATCGTCGCGGAATGAAGGTTGTTTTGGATGGCGTATTTAATCATTGTGGCTCTTTCAACAAATGGATGGATGCGGAACGAATCTACGAGAACCAGAAAGGCTATGAAAAAGGAGCCTTTGTGGACGCCAAAAGTCCATATCGCAAATTCTTCAAGTTCTATGATACAGAAGCATGGCCATATAACGAAGAATATGATGGCTGGTGGGGACATAAAACCCTTCCAAAGCTGAACTATGAAGAGTCCGATAAATTATACAACTATATCCTTGAAATTGGGAAAAAATGGGTATCACCACCATTTAATTGTGATGGCTGGCGTCTTGATGTGGCAGCGGATTTAGGTCAGACTTCTGAGATGAACCATCGCTTCTGGAAAGATTTCCGCAAGGCAGTCAAAGAGGCCAATCCAAATGCAATCATCTTAGCAGAACATTACGGTGATTGTGGCGACTGGCTGCAGGGGGATGAGTGGGATACCATCATGAACTACAGCGCCTTTATGGAGCCCGTTACCTGGTTCCTCACAGGCTTAGAGAAACATAGTGATGAGAAGAGAAGTGATCTTTTGGGAAACACACAGGCATTCCGTGATGCTATGATTTATCATATGTCCAGATTCCAATACCCATCGATGATTTCTTCCATGAATGAATTATCCAATCACGATCATTCCCGTTTCTTAACGAGAACCAATATGACCGTGGGTCGTACCAACAGTTTGGGACCGGAAGCCGCAGATAAGAATACCAAGATGAGCATCATGCGTGCCGGTGTTCTTATGCAGATGACCTGGCCAGGTGCTCCAACCATATATTACGGCGATGAGGCTGGTGTGACCGGATGGACAGATCCGGATAACCGTCGTACCTATCCATGGGGAAAAGAAGATAAGGAATTGATTCAGTATCACAAAGATTTGATTAAGATTCATAAAAAAGAGACTGCTCTCATGAAAGGCTCTCTCATGTATCTTCGAGGCGGCGAAAATGTTGTTTGTTATTCCCGATTTACGGATGATGAGAAAATGATCGTAGCGGTGAATGCCAGCAGCGAGCCAAGAAATCTTACCATTGCAGCCTGGGAAGCAGGTGTGACAGACCAGGAGATGCTGGAACGTGTGGTAAAAACGGATGAGAATGGATATACACTCTCTCCAAAGACATACGATGTCAACCATGGCATGGTGAATCTTACCATGCCGGCAAACGGTGCAATCTTATTTAAGGCAGTACCAAAGAAAGTTTTAAAAAAAAGAAGAAATAAGGTAAAACTTGTTTTTATAAAAGATGTGAAAAAGACAGGATTGAAAAGAGAAAATACTTGCTTTTTTCTAAGATTTCCTATATAATTATTTCTTGTGAGATAACTTCATATCTTATGGGTGGATTCCCGAGTGGCCAAAGGGGACAGACTGTAAATCTGCTGCAACTTGCTTCGGTGGTTCGAATCCACCTCCGCCCATTGAGCCGGCGTGGCGGAACTGGCAGACGCACAGGACTTAAAATCCTGCGGGACTAATCTCCCGTATCGGTTCGATTCCGATCGCCGGCATAAAGACTTGATACATTTTGTATCAGGTCTTTTTTTGTTGGAAAATCAGATATGTTAAATCTTTCGAAATTGCTTACCTGCACCCTATTCTTGTAAAAAAAAGATGAATGTGTTATTCTAAAAAGGAATGATTTTACAATCAGAAAGGATAAGATATGGGTAGACGAGTCGAGCGAATTCGCGAAGAAAAGAAAAAATTAAAGTTAAAGGCTAAGATCGGCATTGGCTGTGCCATTGCTCTTGGCGTTGCATATATTTCCAGTTGTGCATTTGTTCCAAAAGATACCATTTTAAAAGGCGTTGTTATGAATGGTGTAGAAGTGGGAGAAATGAAAAAAGAAGACGCAGCGAAAAAACTGGCAGAACAGTTTGAAAAGGACTATGAGAAAGCTGCGTTAAAAGTAAAAGTCATCGATAAAGAATACGAAGTGCCAGTTTATAAAGCATTGAAATTTGATGAAAAGCAGGCTGCAGAAGATGCCTATGCGTTTGGTCATTCCAATTATTTTGCCCGTTCTGCTCAGTGGCTTTGGGGAATGATTGCCAAAGTAAATATTCCACATTATCCAGAATTGGTGCGTGGTGGTGAACTTGGAGTTTCTGTGATGGAATCTGGCATCTCATCGGTCAATACAACTTCCCAGACAAGCTATACCTTAGAAGGGGAAGATCTGCAGATTACTATGGGTAAAACTGGTCATTCTGTGGATATGAAGGAACTGAACAAAGCATTATGTGCAGCGGTGGATACCAATGACTATGATACGGTTATTGAAGCTCCTTTAAAAGAAGGAAAGGTTGCTGCCTTTGATGTGGATGCTCTCTATGAAAAGCTTTATGCAAAGAAGAGAGAGGCAACATTAGATCCAAAAAATAAATACAAGATGGTTAAGTCCATTACCGGTGTTGACTTTGATAAAGAAGGAGCACGTACTTCCATTAACAGCGCCAAAGAAGGTGATGTGATTCATGTACCGGTTACCATCGATGAGCCAAAGATTTCAACTGCAGATTTGAAAAAACATCTCTTTGAAGCGGTGCTCGGTGAGTGTACCACCAGTGTAAGTGGAAGCTATGAGCGTCTTTCCAATGTAAATCTGGCATCTAGTACGATCAATGATATCATCCTTATGCCAGGAGAAGAATTTTCTTACAATGATCGTGTAGGAGAACGTACCGCGAAGCGTGGCTATAAAGCAGCACCTGCATACAATAATGGAGAGTCTGTTTTAGAACTTGGCGGTGGTGTATGTCAGGTTTCTTCCACTTTATATAAGGCAGTCGTTCTCTCTAATTTAGAGATTAAAGAACATCATAATCATACCTATGAATCTGCTTATATTGATCTTGGTATGGATGCCACAGTATCCTGGGATGGACCAGATTTTAAATTTAAAAATAATATGGATTATCCAATTAAGATTCTTATGAATTACAAAGGAGATTCCCTTACCTGCAAGGTAAAGGGAGCTAAGCTTACCAGCAACACAGTGAAATTTACCAATGAAGTGCTGAAAGTCATTCCATTTGGAACAAAGAAGCAGAAAGATAAAACACTGGCAGTTGGAAAGAAAAAAGTGGTTTCCCATGGTCATAATGGATATATTGTTCAGACTTATCGCAAAATTGTGGATAAGAATGGTAAAGTAATCTCCAGTGAGAAGGAAGATTACAATGTATATAGTAAAAAGGATGAAGTTGTGGCAGTGGGTGTGAAGAAAGTAGCAAAGAAAGCAAAGGATAGTACTGCTGCAAGCACACAGAAGGGAAGCAGCACAACACCAACTACAAACACAGCAAGTAATAGCAAACCAGCTCATTAAATGATGAAAAGGTAATATAAGATATGAAAGACGACCATAATAAAATAAATGAATATGGCGAGCAGATTTTGGATAAAATTACGGAGTCCATCGAAAATGCTGATTTTGTCGGGCTTTCGGAGGATATTCGTCAATCGGTTGATTTTATTCGAAAAGAAGCAGAAAAAGGATATCAGGATTTTTTCATAAAGTCTTCCAGAGAATTTGAGAAATACAGTAAGAATCTGGAAACACCGTATGAAAGATTTCGTGCTAGCTGGGAAGAAAATCTACACAAACAAAAGGCAACAAATTCCAAGGGAAAAACGCTTGGAAAAACAGAGGAAGCTCTTGCAAGACCAAAACATATTCCTGTAATTAAGCGTTTTCCGGGAATGGTTTCTGGAGCTTTGGAAATGGCTTTAGGAATTGGCACTCTGTGTATCTTTGGTGGAATGTCACTTGCCTTTGGAATCATGGCTGCAGTTGGGTTGACCAGCAGTGCAGCTCTTCTTGGGGTCTCCCTTCCATTTACCTTAGTTGGGGGTTTTCTGACGAGTCATGGTGTGATTTCTAAAAAAAGAGCAGAGCGATTAAAAGTCTATAATCATTTGTTACATCAAAAAGAGTTTATGATGGTGGATGAATTGGTGAAACAATCTGGATTTTCTAAAAAGATTGTGGATAAAGATATCGATTTTATTTTGAAAAACCATCTGATTCCACAATTGTCAATGGATGATAAAGGAACCTGTCTCATGTTTACAGATCAGGCCAGATCACAGTATAAGGATGCAGAGATGGCCAGAATTGAGCGTGAGATTGAAGAAATTCGCCAAAAACAGGAAGAGGAGCTTCGGGAGAGAAAGCGTGCAGAAGCAAGTCGAGAAGAAAGAGCACTTTATGATTTTGAAGATGCAATGAAGGCTTTTCTTGATGAGACTACAGCTTACAAAGAGGAGATTGATTCGGAAGAAATGAAAGAACAGATTACCCGAATTGAATTGATTCTTTCACAAATCCATGCCTGTGTAAAAGAACATCCGGAGATGATTTCTGGGACAGGACATTTGGTAAGCTACTATCTTCCATGCATGTTAAAATTGTTAAAGACCTATGAAGATATTGAAGAACAGCCAATTCAGGGTGATGTGATTCAAAAAACAAAAAATGAAATCGAGAGTTCATTTGCAACCATCGAATCAGCACTGACTGATATGTACGATGAGCTTTTCCGTAACGTATCCATGGATATCTCATCGGATATTCAGGTGCTTGAAACTATGATGGCTCAGGATGGATTGCGAGGAAAAATCAAATAGAAAGATAAATCAGGAGGAGAGTATTCATGAGCAGCATTGAAGAATTATTAAAAGAAGGACCTAGCCTTACTCTTGACCCATTTGAGGAGCAGGTGAAAGCAGAGTTAGAATCTACTCAATCCACACCGGTATTCGAAGAAAAACAGCCGGAAGTAGTGGTAGCTCCAACTCCAGAAGTCGCTGCAAAACCTGCGCCAGATTATTTGGAGGATTTAAAGTATCTCACAGAAGATGAAATTCGTCAGGTAGATGCATTTGCAAAACAGATTTCTCTCAATGATTCCTCTTCCATCTTACAGTATGGTGCAGGAACACAGAAGAAAATGTCTGATTTCTCCGAGGGGACTCTCCAAAAAGTACGTTCCAGAGATCTCGGCGAAGTAGGCGATATCCTCAGTCAGGTTGTTGTGGAGCTGAAAGGTTTTGATAAGGAAGAAGAAGGCGGTATCGTAGGTTTCTTCAAGAAAAAAACAAACAAAGCACAGGCCATGAAAATCAAATATAATAAAGCAGAAGAAAATATCGATGCCATCTGCAAAACATTGGAGGGGCATCAGATTCAGCTTTTGAAAGACAGTGCTATGCTGGATCAACTTTATGATCTCAATAAAATTTACTTCAAGGAACTTACCATGTATATTGTAGCGGGTAAGAAAAAACTGGCAGAAGTAATTGAAGAAGAACTTCCAAAAGTAAGACAGCATGCGGAAGAAACCGGTCGTCCAGAAGATGCGCAGGAAGTTACGGATTTAGAAGGCCTGATTAATCGCTTTGAAAAGAAGATTCACGACCTCGAAGTAACTCGTATGGTATCTCTTCAGATGGCACCACAGATTCGTATGGTACAGTCCAGTGATATCACTATGTCAGAGAAGATACAGTCCACTTTGGTAAATACCATTCCACTGTGGAAGAGCCAGATGATTATTGCTCTTGGTGTGGAACATTCTCAGAAAGCAGCACAGGCACAGAAACAGGTATCAGACCTTACCAACGAGCTTCTTAAGAAAAATGCAGAAAAATTACAGATGGCAACCATTGAAAACGCAAAAGAAAGCGAGAGAAGTATCGTGGATCTTGATACTTTGGTTGCTACCAATGAAAGCTTGATTCAGACCATCGATGAAGTGATGAGAATTCAGTCAGAAGGCCATCAGAAGCGTATGGAAGCTGAAGCCAAAATGGTGGAACTTGAAGATGAATTAAAGAAAAAGCTTCTTGTAAACCATAATTAGATTTGTAAGACTGTTTGAAATTTAAAAATGTATCATATAAAAAAGCCGCTCTTTAAAGAACGGCTTTTTGTATTCCTATGTATTTGTAATCTAACCTTATTTGAAAATTCTGCGAATAGCTACGATATGACGATAAGAAGCGTTTCTTGTGATTTTGATACCGCTACTTGGATTGCTTGCATGGATTACGGAATTGTTGCCCATGTAAATTGCAACATGTCCGCTGTAGCAAATGATATCGCCAGGTCGTGCATTTCTGATACCGCCACTAACAGCGCGTCCAACGCCTCTTAATGCGTAGGAAGAATGTGGAAGGCTATATCCGAAATGTCGATAAAGAGCCATTACAAATCCGGAACAGTCGGTTCCTCTTGTGAGACTGGATCCACCATAAACATATGGGTTACCAAGGAATCGTCTTGCGTAAGCTACAAGATCCTGTCCTTTTGTACTGTTGTTAGAAGCAGTACCATTATCTGTTTTGATGTGTTTTCCAATAACATAACCGATGACATCGCCAACTTTTACCTTTACCCATTTGGAATTTGTAGTAAGAACCTTTACATTTGCATTTTTTGTAATACTTCCAAGGGCAGTGGAAGAAGTGCTTTTTCCATCACGGATTGTTAACTTTTTACTAGCTTTTCCAGCAATTGCATTGGCATAAGGATTTGAAGCAGTACCGTAAGATGTCTGAACATACTGTCCTTTTACATAGCCTTCGATGCCACCAACTCTTACTTTAACCCAAGTTTTACCAGATTCTAAGATGGTAATTTTTTTACCTTTTTTCAAAAGTTTTAATTGTTTTGTTTTTTTGCTTTTTCCTTCACGGAGAGCAAGAGTTCTAGAAGATACTCTTCCGGTCATGGTTGTTGAGTTTGCAGTAGCAGTTGTTGCTGTGGATGCATTTACTTCACTTACAGATGTTACTGCAGCAACATTAAAGATCATAGCTGCAAGCAAAAGGGAAGTAAGTATTTTTTTCATAGTGTTTCGCATTTGTTTTCCTCCTTAGATGAATAGACATTATTAAGTCTTTTCCATTATAAAAGAGAAATGTGTGTGAATTATGAAGAAATTGAAAAATATTAATAAAAATTTAATTAAACCTAGTATAATATGAAATAGAATTGTCACAAAAAAAGGACGAAAAATCGGCATAGATTTTCGTCCTTTTTATCGTTTATCTAATGATTTTGTTTCAGCTGGCATTTGGGGTCAATTGCTAGTCATAGATATCAATATAACTCTTTGGATTGAGGAAAGCTTCCTCATTGATCTGATAGATACATCGATCGCGATCAAAAGAATCTGGAATATTTCCTTTGAAAAGGGTATCCCGGAAAGTCATTTCCTGATAGAAGATGGTATCTGGTCTTGTTTTTGCATTGTCCCCTAAGACATAACGAATCTTTTCGAAATCATCATCCAGCCATTTTTCCATAAGAGGAATAATCTGTTCCCGGAAAACGCGGCTTAGAGAGATGAAAGGATCTCGATCTGGTGTGGCTAAGAAGAAGCCTTCGCCAAGCTGATAAGCAGATCCTAAGAAATAAGACAGGCGAAGATTGATAGTAGCCATTAATCGTTCTAAAAGAATACCTTCCACACGCATGCCACGCAGTATAGAACTGTCTGGTGCGACAGAACGCACAAAGAAATCCTGGTTGATGGCACCGGTGATGGTGTCTTCTCCTACGATGGAATCGCAGGTAGCTACAATATATAAATTGGATGGGAGACGGAAGGTCTCCTTAGAGTATTTTAAAGTGATGGCAGTCTCACTACTGGTGCCTTGACGACGGTTTTCTCTCAACAATACGCTGGCTTCCCCGAAAAGATGCATCCAGTTGAGATCGACCTCCTCCATCATGACAACGTAACGGCCGCCGGCACAGCGATTGGCGAATTCTTTGAAGATTCCATCGCGAATCTGAAAACCATTTTTTCCTTCCATCCAGCCTTCATAGCCATCTCCGCAGATATCTGGATAAGAAACATGAAGGATACGTCCGCTATCCACATAGTTTTTGTAGGCTTCTAACACATCCGATACCGCTTCGATGTTCATCATATTGCTGTCTTTTCCGTCGATGATACCAACGGCAGTTGTGATGGCTTCGTGGTATTTTCCCGTTTTTACAGGTCCGCGGATCAAAGTATTTTTTGGATAGAGACGGAAACCTTGTTCACTGCGGTCTGGATGTTCACTCATGACAACTTTTGGCTCTGTTGGAAAAGCAAAAGCAGGAGCAGCAGTAGTGGCAACAGGAGCAACAGCTGGTGCTGTGTTTGTTTTTGTAACAGGATCAGAATGAGAGCTTCCTGTCGTTCGACTGACAGAAGAAGAGGCTGCTTTCGGTGTATTCGTGACAATTGGATCATCATCATAAAGATCAACAGCAGGTTTTTCTTCGTAAGAACTGGAAGCTGTGGAAACATTTTCTATGGCTTCTACGGTCTCCCCAGACTGGCGTCTTTCGTAATTATACAAAGCCTGCTGGACAAAATCTGTGGTGGCAGAAGCCTCCACTTCGCGGTAAATTACCTGTGGACCGGCAACTTCGGGAGCTTTTTTGTAGATTAGCTTATCGCCCAAAGCAGCAGCGAGAGGATCTTCGGTACTTTCTGACGGATAATAGTTCTGACAGATGTCTGTATAGTAGGATGCAAAAATCTGCAAAGAAGTGGACATGAGTCCAACGATATTTTCCTCTGTCATGGTCATGAAGTCAGCGTAAGCATAACGAACAGAGGCTTTGATTTTATTCCCGCCATTTATCAGATCATAAGGTTCAAGATAGGTTTTTTCCACCTTAAATGGAGCGGCGGTCATGAGAGTTAACATGTTACATTTGTCCTCTATGTCGAGCATGGCTTCTTCGTGATCCACTTCCGGCAGATTGAGGGCAACCAATATATCAAGATTATCTCCTTCCGGAATCGTTTCGATGGAGATGCTGGCATGACAATGGGCATAATTTTCAATATGCAAAACGTCGCAGAATCTTGGAACAATGCGGGAATTTCCTTCGTCGAACCAAGAAGCTTTTCTGGCATAACTGAAACTTGGGTACTCTTTTAAAAGGGAGTCTGCAAGCATGTGGAAGGTTGTGATACAGTCCTCTCCATCTGCGCGAAGGGCGAGAGCAGGTTCTGTACTGTCTTCCATGGAAAATGGATTGCCACCTTGTCTGTTTAAAAAAGCTGCCATGCGGACAAAACCATTTGACGCATTTAATTCCACGTAGGATTCGTCCACCAGATGCGCATATTCATGATCCACAAAGTCGGCAATGACATGTAAAGGCATATAGCCAAATATGGTATAAACATAAGAATTATAATCCAGATTTTCCGGCTCGGGACGTTCTCTGTCTCCATCGAATTCTCCTGGGAAAGAGACACGATAGTATTTGTAGATATCACGAAGATAGTTGAAACGATGTCCTCTTTCATCGGCATTACAAATCTGGGTGATTGTGTTGGCATTGACATCCTGCCCGTAAATCTTTTGTGCACGGGTCTGGACTTCGTACTGCATCAGGAGGATATCATCACTGCTGATGCCTGGATAACGGTAGTATTTCTCATATAAAAGGATCGCGGATGCCATCCAAACGGAATCTTCCTGGTTAAAACGGGTTTGAAGACTGCGGTCAATATCATTGACGAGGGCATAGTAGGCATCTTCCATCTCTGGCCAGAGAGAACCGATGGCTTCCGTAAGCTCTGGATGCAGTTTCAGCTCCAAGGTGGAGTCTGGTGTATTTTTTCCCCAACAAAAGAGATACCACCAATATTCATTTCCATTATAATCGACTTCTGGATTAAATCCGTTGGCCTCGCCTAAAATAGAAGCAGCGCTGTTGATCACTTCTAAAATATGATCTTCTGTGCTGTGGCCATGAAAAGCCATCTGAATTAAAGTCGCAGCATGATTGTAGGAAGCGTAGATGGTTTTTAACAGGCCAAGCTGTTCATCAGACAGAGTCTGACTCTCTAAAATATTGCTCCACTGTTCTTTGCTATAACGGCTTTTGGATTGATAATCCGCTTCATATTCATAATCCCGTTGACGTTGTTTATCCGTTATCATGGTTTGTGATCCTTTCTGCTATGGATTGTCATGAGACTCCGTGTTGGTTCGGATATATACTCTGGCAATCCTGTTTTTGTCCATTTTACGGACGGAATAAAGATAATCGCCTTCCCTTACCGTTTCCCCTTCTTCTGGGAAATGGTCAAGAAGCTCGATCAAATGACCACCGATGGAGTCATAGTCTTCCGATTCGATATCAGTACCAATAAACTCGTTCAAATCATCTAATTTGATACTGCCTTCCACCTCGAATTCATGATCGTTGATTCGCTTGATCATGTCACTTTCTTCATCCAGGTCAAACTCATCACGAATCTCACCGATGATCTCTTCAATCAGATCCTCCATGGTGACAACACCTGCGGTACATCCGTACTCGTCTAAAACGATGGCAAATGTGATGGAACGTTTTCGCATCTCTTCCATTAAAACGGATGTTTTTTGGAATTCAAAAGTAAAATAAGGCTTTCGAAGGATATCGCGAAGCTCAAAAACTTCCGGACGATGGGTTTCTCTATAGAAAAATAAATCTTTCAGGTTAAGCACACCGATTACTTTATCCTTAGTGGATTCATAGATCGGAATGCGGGAATACTGTTCTTCGATGAATAGTCTGGCAAGTTCCGCATAAGGGGTATCCACAGCAGCAAATGTTACATCAATACGTGGAATCATAATATCCTTTGCCACGGAATCTCCAAAATCTACTACGTTATTGATCAACTTTTTCTCTTCTTTTTCAATAACACCATCCTCCTGACTTACATCTACGATTGTTCGAAGCTCCATCTCTGTCATGGTAACCGTCTGGTTTGGATCCAGACCGAGAAGGCGGCAAAGACTGTAGCTGATGGTATTTACGATGTAGATCAGTGGGGTAAGAAGCTTGGTCAGGACATAAATTGGTCCGGAATACAGTAAAGAAAGTCGCTCATTTTCCTTGGTGGCGATGGTTTTTGGTGTGATCTCGCCTAAAATCAGAATCAGGATGGTCAAAACACCGGTGGCGATTCCGATAAATGTGCTGGCATTTTTGCCAAAACCATAATGGTTGGCAAGATGGATGGCCAAAGTGGTAGTCAAGGAAGACGCACTTAAATTTACGATATTATTTCCAATTAAAATGGTACTCAACATCTTCTCAGAATTGGATATGAGAAGAAGCACTCTTTTGGCTCTTGGATTACCGGATTCTGCAAGGCCGCGGATGCGGTGCTTATTAACAGTAGTAAGAGCAGTTTCGGCCGAAGAAAAGAAGGCTGATAACAAGAGTAAAATTAATAAGATTATTATTTGGCGTATGGAACTGGGGTCCAAGACATCATCTCCTTTTTTGTCATTTTTTTACGTTTTTTCTTCTTATCTGATTATATTTAATCAGGCGATAGATGTCAACCAGAGCAAATGGGAAAGAATAACCCTGCGCCAGGTGTTGTTTTTTATCTGTAAATCTCGTATACTATTATGATAGAACTTGTGTACGATTTTGCGAGAAAATTCTTTATTTAATAGATAGAAGAGGAGATAATTTTCATGAAAAAATGGCTGCTTTTTGATTTGGATGGAACCTTGACGGATCCCATGATCGGCATCACTTCTGCGGTGAAGTATGCATTGTCTCAGTATGGGATTGAAGTGAAGTATTTAAAAGAATTAACTCCATTTATAGGACCACCCCTCAAGGATTCCTTCATGGAATATTATGATTTTTCACAGGAGCAGGCCATGGAGGCCATCGGCTATTATCGAGAGTACTACGGTCCAAAGGGCCTTTATGAAAATGAAGTTTATCCTGGTATTAAAGATATGCTTGTTCATTTGGAACAGGTGGGCTTTGACATGGCGGTTGCCTCCTCAAAACCAACGGAGTATGTGGATCAGATTCTCAGACATTTTGGCCTGAGAGAACATTTTGTTCTGGTGGTCGGCAGTGAGTTTGATGGTCGTAGAACCAACAAAGCGGATGTCATTGACTATGTTTTAAGAAGAGCGCAGGTAAGACCGCAGGAGGTTCTCATGGTTGGGGACCGTAAGCATGATATCATCGGCGCAGCAAGCTGTGGGGTGGAATCCATTGGTGTAAGCTATGGATATGGCAGTCGAGAAGAGTTAGAAGAAGCCGGAGCCAGCCATGTGGTGGAGTCGGTGGAAGATCTGCATAAAAAGATTCTTTCTATTCTGGCGAAAGAGAAGGAGGAAAAGGAGACTGTTCAGGTGAGAAAGTATCGTAGAGATGAACAACTTCAGATGGAGGCACAGTCCTTTGGAAATTCTGTGAAGCTGGCAATCGTAGGATGTGGAAAACAGGCAGAAAAATTCTTCCAGGCCAACCGCTTCCATCGACAGATGGAGATTTTGGCAGTTTGTGGAAAAAGCATGCAGGAAGCCATGGAGTTTGCTGCCCGAAAGGGAAGAATGTATTATTCGGATGATCTTAATGCACTGGCAGATTGGGACGGTGTCGAAGCGGTTTATATTGCTTGTGGCTTAAAAGAACGATACGAGACAGCAGTTCGTATGTTGGAAGCCGGCAAACATCTTCTGATAGAAGCGCCGATGGCAGAGAGCCATGAAGAGGTGGAGAAGCTTTACCAGCTGGCAGAAGAGAAAAATGTGATTTTGATGGAAGCCATTCCTTCCATTTATGCCCCTGCCTTTGAAAAAATGCTTCCTTATCTTCGTTCCATTGGAAAGGTGCGTCATGCCACCTTACATCATTGCCACTATGATATGGCTTATGAACAGTGGAAGCGTGGAATCGTTATGGAGGCTTTTGATCCGGAATACAGTGGCGGTGCCATGATGGAAATGGGTGTTTATCCTGTGGCTGCCATGATACGTCTTTATGGAACACCGGATCATGTCATGGCAAATGGAGTGAAATTATCCAATGGAATCGATGTCAGTGGCAGTATTCTCATGGCTTATGAAGACATGACGGCGCAGGTGATTTATTCAAAGATTTCTGAATCTGCCATGCCAAGTCAGCTGCAAGGGGAAGAAGGATCCATGTTGATTGGCGAGATTGATAACATTAAGGATTTGAAGATTTGCAGACGCAAGGTGGATCAGTCCATCCATTTTGAACAGTCTGATAATATTATGCACCATGAAACCGATCATTTTCTTCGCATGATCCGCACTGGCATGGGCATGGAAGAATGTAAAAAAATCAGTCTTGCAACCATGAAAGTATTGGAAGAAGCAAGAAAACAGTTGGATTATTAATAAAGATCATTCGAATCGTAACAGATAGAAGGGAGAGAGAAGATGGCTGGACAGATGGAATTTATGGAAGCAATTCAGGAACTCTTACGAATTGCACAGACCAATGGAAATCAGCTCTCCATGGATGAGATTACAAACTATTTTATGGATATGGAGCTGGATGACAAAAAACTGGATTTCATATGCAAATATTATGAAGCGCAGGGGATTGTCATTTTAAATCGTGTGGAAAAACTGGAGGAGGATTTGATTGAAGAAGAGATCCTAACCAAGGAAGATCCTCTGGATAATGAGATGGTTGCCATCTATATGAAGGAAGCGAAAAACGCCAAAACTCTTACCGAGGAGCAAATGGAATCCATGGTGGTACTCATGCTAGATGGGGATGAAATGGCGAAAGAAAGTCTGGTGGAAGCCAATCTTTCTCTGGCCATAGAAACAGCGAAGAACTATAAGGGAAAAGGTATGCTGTTAAGTGATTTGATTCAGGAAGCCAATATTGGTCTGATGATGGCAGTGGCAACTTATGAGCCGGAATCCGATGCCGGAATCCTTGCATATATCCGCGGCATGATGCAGAAGCAGATTGAGGAATCTTTGGAGGAATACAACAGTTCCACCCGCTCTGCCATGAAAATGGCCACAAGAATCAATGAACTCAATGATGTTGCCACAGCATTTGCCAAGGAATATGACAGAGAGGCAAAACCAGAAGAACTGGCAAAGCGCATGGGCATATCGGAAGAAGAGGTTCGTGAGCTGATGAAGGTATCTTTGGATGCTATTGCCTTTGTGGATGAAAGTAAAATGGGGAATTAAACTATGCGTTATGCGGAAGAATTGATTGAGGAAGTCAGAGAGAGAAATGATATCGTGGATGTCATCTCTTCTTATGTTTCTTTAAAAAAGAAGGGAAGCTCTTACTTTGGACTCTGTCCATTCCATAACGAAAAATCGCCTTCTTTCTCCGTCAGTAGAGAAAAGCAGATGTATTACTGTTTTGGTTGTGGACAAGGGGGAAATGTTTATACCTTCCTTATGGAATACAATCGACTGTCTTTCGTGGAAGCCATGCAGGAACTGGCAGACCGTGTTGGGGTGGAACTTCCACAGCAGGAGCAATCCCCACAGGAAAAGCAGGAAGCAGACACGAAAGTTATTTTAAAAGAAATGAATAAAGCAGCTGCCGTATATTTTCATTGGCAGCTTCTCCACTCTAAACGTGGGGAAAAAGCCTTGGAATATCTGAATAAGCGTGGAATTACCATGGAGATGATCAAGCATTTTGGACTTGGATATGCAGATCTTTATCGGGATGATCTTTATCAATATCTTCGAAAGAAAGGTTATACGGATCAACAGATGAAAGATTCTTCCTTAGTTACCATTGATTCCGTCAAAGGAAGCTATGATAAGTTTTTTAACCGTGTCATGTTCCCAATCATGGACGTTAACCAGAGAGTTGTCGGCTTTGGTGGTCGTGTTATGGGAGATGGGGAACCGAAGTATCTAAACTCTAAAGAAACGATCCTCTTTGATAAGGGAAGAAATCTTTATGGATTGAATTATGCCAGAAGAAGCCGCGAAAAGAATATAATCCTTTGTGAGGGTTATATGGATGTCATTTCTCTTCATATGGCAGGATTTACCAATGCAGTGGCACCACTTGGAACAGCTTTTACTTCGGGGCAGGCCATGCTTTTAAAACGTTATACGGAGGAAGTGATTCTTTCCTTTGACAGTGATGGAGCCGGGATCAAAGCAGCCCTTAGAGCCCTTCCAATTCTCAGGGAAGCAGGTCTTCGAGGAAAAGTGGTATCCATGAAACCCTACAAAGACCCGGATGAGCTGATTAAACAAGAAGGAAGGGAAGCTTTTATCAAGCGCTTAGAGGAAGCGGAATCCGGACGAATGTTTGAACTGGTAGTTCTTCACGGACAGTACAATCAAAATGATCCGGAAAGCCGAACCGAATTTATCCGACAGATGGCTCAAAAATTAGCAGGAATTGAAGAAGCGATGGAGAGATCCACCTACATTAACGCAGCGGCCAACCGTTTTATGGTCAATGAAAAAGATCTGACTAAATTAGTCAATCGATATGGAATTGGCTACCAGTATGAGAAGGTCAATGAAACTTATAAAAAGGATCCGGAAACCAGAGAGAAGGCAAAACAGCGAAAAGAAGATATGAAGGTTCAGCCACAAAGACTTCTTTTAACTTGGCTTATTGAACGTCCTTATATCTATGATTCCATCAAAAAATATGTGGGTCCAAATGATTTTCTTCTTCCGCTTCATCACAGTGTGGCCATGATGGTTTTCGACCAGTTAGAAAGTGGTCAGGAGATTGTTCCTGCCAGGATCCTTGATAAGTTTACGGATGCGGAAGAACAGAAAGAAGTGGCAGCTTTGTTTAATGCCCGTCTGAAATACGAGCCGGATGCCGAAAAAGACGACAAAGCATTGACAGACGTGGTGCGTAAAGTGAAAATGGCCAGCATTGAAGATGAGATGGCAAGAACGGGTGATATCGTTCGTTGGCAGGAGCTGATCACTTTGAAAAATAAAATACAGAAACTTCAGATTCATACGAATCTTTAATTTGGAGAATATTATGGATATATCAAAACGATTAAAAACCGTTGCACATGCAGTGACTCCAGGCAAACGCATGGCGGATGTGGGGACGGATCATGGGTATGTGCCAATCTATTTGGTAAAAGCAGGAAGATGTCCTGGGGCCATTGCCATGGATATCAATGTCGGTCCTTTGGAGCGCGCCGTACAGCATATTGAAGAAGAGGGACTTTCTCATATCATTTCCACAAGACTCAGTGATGGAATGAAAGAATTGAAGCAGGGGGAAGTAGATACCGTTGTCATTGCCGGTATGGGCGGGGACCTTATGTGTCGAATCCTTACTGCAAGGGAGGACCTCATGGAAGACGGTCTGGAATTTGTCCTGCAGCCTCAGTCGGAATGGTTTAAAGTGAGACATCTTCTTCATGATCATGGATATGCCATCCGCAAAGAATGGTTTTTAAAAGAAGATGGAAAATACTATGTCATTATGAAGACAGAGCCCGGACAGCAGAAATTTGACGAAGAATGGCAGTATTCTTACGGTGCTTTTCTGGAAGAAGACTGTGTTTCCATTTATCAGGAATATTTAGAAAAAGAAAAAAAGAAAAAAGTGGAGATTTCTGCTGGAATTGTCAGCCAGATAAAAAAAGAAGCCTCCCTTATGGAAGACCAGAATACAAAAAATGAGAATAATTTATTAAAAAGAAAACAGAGAGTGGAAGAGTTAGAAGGAGAAATCGCACAGATTGATGCTCGCCTTCAGGCACTCTAAAGTCTGTAATCTGCTGGAAATTTTTATCGAAGTCGGAGTCTTCTCCGACGAAGGTAAAATATAAGAAAGGATTAAGAGCCGGACGATAAGCCGGGTTATGTCGTGAATGATCATCTGTCTGAGCCTGTTGTTGCCAGCAGGCTTAAGCGACCTACCCGAAAACACCCCGGGCAAGGGTACACGTTTTACATTTGGTCTTGCTTCGGATGGGGTTTACATGGCATCCTCTGTTACCAGAGAATCGGTGAGCTCTTACCTCGCCTTTCCACCCTTACCAGCACAGGCTGGCGGTATATCTCTGTTGCACTTTCCTTGGAGTCACCTCCACCGGACGTTATCCGGCATCCTGCCCTGCGAAGCCCGGACTTTCCTCTCGTTCTCATAAGAGACTAAGCGATCATTTATCCGACTCTGAATCTTCCCCATTCTAACAAAGGAAATCTGAAAAGTCAAGGTAAGAAGTTCGTAAGGATTGGAAAAGGAAAATGTGATATTATCTAAATGATTCTTACGGGAAAGGTATTTATGCCCGCTACAGAAAGGAATATGTAATTATGGAAAAAAATGCGACAATTTTAGTAGTAGATGATGATAAAGAAATTGCAGATCTTGTGGAGATCTATCTTGTAAATGATGGGTATCAGGTTATCAAGGCATCTGACGGAAAACAATGCCTGGATCTTCTGGCAGAACATCCAGAGGTTCGTATGCTCGTTCTTGATATCATGATGCCAGGCATTGATGGTCTTGAAGTATGCAGACGTATCCGCAAGACCAGCAACCTTCCAATTCTTATGCTTTCTGCCAAGGCAGAGGATATGGATAAGATTGTAGGCTTTGGTACCGGAGCGGATGATTATCTGACAAAACCATTCCATCCATTGGAACTTCTTGCCCGTGTAAAATCCCAGATGAAACGTTACACAACCTTACCAATGAATGAAGTGGAAAAAGAAACAAAGAGCGATGAGATTACCATTCAGAATCTGACCATCAACAAATCTGCCCATGTGGTGAAAAAAGAGGGGAGAGAGATTGCTCTCACACCGATTGAATTCGACATTTTATATCTTCTTGCCTCCAATCGTGACCGGGTTTTCAGCACCGATGAGATCTTCGAGCGAGTATGGAATGAGAAGGTTTATGAAGTAAATAATACAGTTATGGTACATATTAGACGACTCCGTGAGAAGATTGAGGACAATTCCCGCAGTCCAAAGATCTTAAAGACAGTTTGGGGGGTAGGTTATAAAATTGAAAGCGAATCGATTTAGGAGTTTTCGATTTAAGATCGTACTCTACATGCTTTTGAGCGTAGCTGCTACGATCGTGACGGAAACCATTCTCTTTTTTGGAATATATCTTTATGAAATCCAAATGATGACAGGGCGTTATCGTGAAATCTGGGGAACGGCCAGCAATGGAAGAATATCCTCCAGCATTCTATCCTTCAACAGCCTGAGTGGAATGGATCTGGCAGTATTGTTAATCTTTTCCATTTTGTTGATGATCCTGTATTTTGTTCTTTTTTCCCATGGTTTTGTGGTATATGTTCGCGAGATCATTCAGGGGATTGATAAAATGCAAAACGGAAACTTTTCAGAGGAGATTCCGGTCCGTGGAGACGATGAATTTTCCGAGATTGCCTATTCGATCAATGAGATGAGGAAAAATCTCGAGGAAACCATGACGCAGCAAAAAATGGCAGAACAGACCAAAGATGAGCTGATCACCAATGTTGCCCATGATTTAAGAACACCGCTCACTTCCATTCTGGGGTATCTGGATCTTCTGATTCAGAAAGATATGCTGACAGAGGAACAACAGCAGAAGTACCTTGGTATTGTTTCTACCAAGGCCAGACAGCTTGAAACATTGATCAAGGCACTCTTTGATTACACGAGATATGACAAAGACAAGGTGCAGATTAAGAAAGATATTCTGGATCTGAACCTTTTTATGCCACAGTTGGTTGATGAATTTTATCCAAGCTTTATGGATAATCATCTGACTTGTGAGACACATTTTGCAGAAGGAACACTCAATATTGAGGCGAATGGAGAACTTTTGGCCAGGGCAATTGGCAATCTTATGTCCAATGCCATCAAATATGGGGCCGATGGAAAGTTAGTTGAAGTTTATACTGGCCATCTTTCGGACTACGCTTTTGTGGCAGTAGTTAATTATGGAAGAATTATTCCACCGGAAGATTTGGAAAAGATATTTGATAAATTTTATCGTGTGGAGAATTCCAGGTCTTTAAAGACAGGAGGCACTGGCTTAGGTCTTGCCATCGCAAAGAATATTGTTAATCTGCACAACGGAAATATTTGGGCAATCAGTGGAGAAAATGGAACCAGATTCCAAATTGAGATTCCTCTTGTGATGACAAAATCTTAATGAAAAAGTAGGAGTAAAACATGCTTAACGAGTTATTTCGCAGCTATAAAAAAATAATATTTTTCGTGATGCTTTTAGTCAGCGCGATCATTTTCTGGTTTTTCGGCTTGCGTCGTAACACTGGCAGTTCACAACATGTGGTTGTCTGGGAAAAGCATGAGTTTAAAAATGGAGGCTATGGCTATCATTTTAAGACAGGTGATCTTACAGGGGATGTGGTTTTTGGTCTCAAAGGTTACATGGTAAAGGACAAAACAATCCCAGTGAAGATGACAGTAAGCTCCAAAGAAGAGTTCTCTGGACTGGTAAAAATTAGTGTACCGGGAACAAGCTCTGGAGGAGTTGCCTATCAATCTGCCGTCCAATGTCAAAAAACAATTCCGACCCAGCTAATTGTCAACATTCCTCAATTGGGCAATGCTTCTTATTTTACTTTCGAACTTCTAGACCAATATGGGAATGTGTTACTATCTGAAATGGAAATTCCTCCTTACTCTCAGTGGATATCCGAAGAAGAGGATGTGGGAAGTCAGATTTGTCTTGGAATCCTCAGTAGTAATGTACAGGAATTATCTGCTCTTGATCATCTGACTTTAAGCTCTGAAGACGGTGATGTAACCATACGAACCATTTATTTAGATGAAGATAGTTTTCCGGTGAATGCAGATGATCTGCAGATGCTTTCCGGACTTTTAGTGGATGACTATAATATTACAAGGTTATCCAAGAAACAGCGGGGGGTTCTCCTGGATTGGATAAAAGATGGAGGAACCTTCATGGTGGGTACTGGAAAAAATGCTTTTCGTGTGCTGGATCGTATGAAAGAAGAACTGGGAGTTTCTGTGGATAGAGTGGAAATGTCACGATTGCATTTTGGAAGCAACACCCAGTTTTCCGGGGAGGTCGGACTGTACTTGAGTCAGCTTCATTTTGATGAGAATGTGGGATGGCGCATGGTGGACTGGTCTACACCCGCTTCTTATTATGAGAGAAATCTGGGCAATGGTAAGGTTCAGATGCTCCGCTTTAGTTTTACCGATGAATCATTACATCAGTGGAATCACTATGATAATATGTTGAAATCCCTGATGGAACAGCTTCTCTGTGATGTTTTTGAAGATAGGATCGACCATGAAAATGGAATTTGGAATATGGAGATGGCTCTCAATGATTTTGTTACTTCCCAGATGCCAAATGCCTTTTATTATGGTGTGTTTTTCATTGTATACCTTTTCTGTCTTACTTTCCTTGCTTATTTTGTACTCCGAAGAAAGAAGAAAAGAGAATACATATGGCTTGTGATTCCATGTCTATCCCTCTTTTTCACCTTGGGGATTATTTTGAGATCCAGAGGGAATTCGACAAGCTCCATGATGACTCAGAACTCACTCTCAGCCATACGTATTGTGGACAATGAAAGTACGAGAAATGATATCTATTTCCTTTATCAAAATGCGGAAGGGGAGAGCAAAACCTTAGATTTCATTCCTTCCATCGATGAAGTGAAACCATTAGATTATGAATACGGACAGGAGCAGATTGATTCTACCCGTGTGCGTAAGATTAAAGAAGATTATACCATCAGTCATACCATGGGAGGCTGTCAGCTTTCCTTCACGGAAACGACGCCGGGAACCATGCGTATACTTATGATGTCAGAGAATAAATCCATGAATTATGGAGAAAAAACAGATCTTTTTCTTTCGAAACTTGTTGGTGATCATACTTCTTTCCAGGGAAGTATCGCCAACCAGTCGGACAAAGAATTTGATAAAATTATGGTAATCCGAGGAAATCAATATTGGTGTGGTCAGAATCTGAAAGCCAAAAGCAGTGTTAAAATAGCAAAGGATGAAGTCCAATGTTGGCCGCAAGAGGAAGAACAGACCGGCTTGTTGTCTTTAGAAGAGACCGATGTGGCCATGCAGGATATGCTGGATTATCTGGAAAATCGTTATCTGAAAAATAACACAGATCTCAGTGACTATATTATCATTGGAATTACTCTAAAGGATAATTACCAGCTACTTCGTGGTGGGGATCACCTGGGTAATCAGGTTTCGATTTATGTGAATCATGTTTTTTGTCAGGCACCGGAAAAAGCAGAGTGTCAGGTGAATATTAATCTGAAATATTTAAAAGATAATCAGAGCTATCAAGAGTTACAAGAAAAGCTGGCAGAAGAATTAAATGTTGAGGCAAGGTATCAGTTTGATTCAAACCAGCTGATTTGGGCCATGGCAAGAAATCAAGACGATTACTCTGGTGAGATTGTTGCTTATAATTACTGGACAGAAAAAAATGACAGTATTTTGTCCAAACCGGGAGATGTAATGACCTGCGAAGAGCTGGAGCCATATCTTTCGGAAATGAACGAGATGAAGATTATCTATAAACAAAAAGATATTATGCAGTCGAATCGACTGCCAATTTTATCTGTTTGGCTGAAAAAAATTGCTAGAAAGTAGGATAGGGGGCTTTCATGCTGAAATTTCAGAATGTAAGTATATATCAAAAGAAAAGAAAAATTGTGGATAATTTAAATCTGGAATTGTCGGATGGGGTGATCTTTGGCCTTGTCGGAAGTGATGAAATTGCGAAAACGGCTATTTTACGTGCGGCTGCAGGTTGTCAGGCACCGGAAAAGGGGAGAATTTTTTTAGGAGAGCAATCCGTCTATCCTGTCAAGGATACTTTTCTACACACAGGATATATGACAAAAAACCATGTCTTTTATGATCAGCTATCCGTGGAGGAATACTATGAATTGTTCCTGGCTTTGTATAAAGTAAATGGACGATACCGAAAAAGACGTGTGAAAGAGGTTCTCAATCTTTTGGAGATGGAGCAGTTTTCTGATACACTTTTGGGAGAGATTCCAGAGGAATATAAACCGTTTCTGGCTTTGGGAAAAACGATACTTCATGAGCCTTCCTGGCTTTTGTTAGATCACCCTTTCCAGGAACTGAATATGTCCTTGAGGAAACGTATGCTTGATGTGCTTGATATGCTTTGGGAACAGGGAATATCTCTTGTTTTAAGCACAGAGATTTTTCCGGAAATCACGCCAATTATGGAGAATATTGCCGTCATTGAAAATGGGCAGATTGTTTCTAGCGGTACAATCGAGTCGGTATATGAAAAGGCTCTTCGTGAGAATCCAATTCGTATGCGTATCTTAGATGGAATGGAGGCTGCATTGCAAGTCTTCCGTCAAAATGATCTGGTCTATCGTGTGACGGTGGATCATGAAAGAGTGATGATTTTATTTTCCGGAGGAGATAAGGAAGAGGCTGAGCTGCTCAGTGATCTGATTAAAGCAGGAACGCTGATCCAGAATTTCCAAAGAGAGACCATGAATTTGGATCAAATGATATGGGGGTAATCCATGCTAAATGCAATGTTGAGAGTGGAATTTTTAAGAGAAGGGAGAAGTATTCGTCTTCCAATTTTAATTATCTTCATCAATTCTATTCTGGCTTTTATGACAATACTGTTTATCTTTTTTAATAACGAATCAACCCAAGTTGGATATTATGCAGGACGATCCACCTTTTTGGCGCAGTTTTTGATTATCAGTACTTTTCAAATTGCAATCATTTTCCTGCTTATGCCCTTTTTTGTTTCTTCCATTGAAGAAAATGAAGAAAGTATTTCCGACCATCTTCTTATGATTCCGGGGATTGTGAAATACTACGTGGCTTCCAAAGTATATATTTCTGTGGCTACCAGCCTTTTGGTTTTCGTATCCAGTTTGCCGATTATCTCTTTGTCCTGTATCTACAGTGGACTTAGCTTGATGAAGATGGTAAGACTTTTTGGCACGATTTTCCTTCTGTCTTTTTGGAGCTCTAGTATTGCAGTTTTCTTCTACAGTTTAGGTGGAAAAGTATTCTTTAGTTTTATCCGAACTATTTTTGCTTATTTTATGTTTTCTTTTGGCATTATTTTACTGCTGGAAATCATAAGAGCTGCTGATTTGTCCATATCATCTAGTGGGGAGATTTCCGCTGCGGTCCGAAATCTAAGCATGGCTTTGAATCTATTGAATCCACTGACCGTTTATGCTGGTTATTATGGAAATGTAGTCGGAAATACAGGCTACCTGTCATCTTATTTTGGCAATTATGGAGTGGACGTTACAGGAACGACCTTTTCTTTCCTCTATTACAAATTAGCTGCTGTTTTTTGCGGAATGACAGGAGTGGCATTTCTTTACATGTCTGTGCGTTTCTTCCGCAGAGAAAAATGATAATAATATAATAGGAATTAGATGAAAGTGTTGCCGCAACGCGTTCTTACATCCTTAAAAGGGGATGATGAACCCGTTGCGGCAACTTTTTTTGTACCTTTTCGGCAGAATACATTTGACTAAGTCTTTTGTCTTTGAAAATGAATATTTTATCGTACGTTTACTTTCTAACATACGGGGCCAAAGTGTAGATGCGGCTTTCGAATTGGCATCGGGATTGGCGCGAAAGAGCTAAGAAAACTGAACCGAAAGGGTTGATTTCCATAAGAAAGGATCCCTCATAACAAAAATATCATGCCCCCTCCTTTTTTTCGTTGTTTTTTACATATTTTATGGGGAGACTGACAAAAATCTGTAGAAATCATAGGTTGAAAATTGATGGGGACTTCTGTTATAATCTCTAGTGTCAAGACACATGTATATATGAATGTATAACACTGACATGACATGTGCACATAATTATGATTTCGATTTTATATAGAATAGACTAACGAAAAAGGAGAGAACAATGTTAGGCAGAATCAAATACGATGTATTAAATCAGGCAGAACTTGAATTATTCAAAGATCGTGTGCAGCAGCTTTTAAGCAAAAGAGGCATCATTTTAGAGCATGAGGCCTTAAAAGACGAGTTAGAAAAAGCAGGATGTATTGTAAAAAGAAAACATGTATATTTTCCGGAGGAAGTCATTGAACGTGCGCTTTCCACAGTACCAAAAGAGTTTACATTTTATGCACCTGATGAAAAATACAATATGAAATTCCCAAATGAAGAAGGAAGATTCTACACCAGAACTTGTACCGGCGGCATGAATTATCTTCCAGTGGAAGGTGAAAAACATCTGGTGAATTTTGATGATGTCAGAGAATGGTATCATTTGACAAATCAGTTAGAAAACATCAGTTTTGTGGCGCTTCCATCCACCTGTGAAGAAGGGGTACCTGCTGAGGTTATCGATGTTTACACTTTGGAGCAGGCTTTACTTCATTCCAAAAAACATATCTGGATTCAGCCATATGAAGGAGCGAATGTGAAACATTTGATTCGCATGTGCCAGGAGGTTGCAGGCGGAGCAGAGGAATTGAAGGAGAAACCATTTGTCAGCTTTATTTCCTGTTCAGTTCCTGTTTTGAAATTCAAAAATATGGATGCAGAGATTATCTATCAGTGTGGGAAAGCCGGCATTCCAGTGCAACCTTGTTCTTTGCCAACTGCTGGAGCAAACACACCAGTGACTGCCCAGGGAACTGCTCTTGCAGCTTGTGCAGATGTTTTGGCACAGATTATCATGTTACAGATTCTTTGTCCGGGACTTCCTGTTATTGCAACTACATTACTGTTTTCCCTGGATATGAAAACAACAGCCACTTTACAGTCTAATACAGAAATCACATTTGGCCGATTGATCTGTATGCAGGTTTTTGAACAGGGATACGGTATTCGCTGCCACTCTTATGGAACCGGAACGGATAGTTTCCATGTGGATGATGGACAAAACTATATCGAGAGAACTTCTCTCATTCATATGATGGCCATGTCAGATGCTTCCGTATTGGGTGGTGCAGGCCAGTTAGAAACTGCACTTACCATCAGTCCGTTACAGCTGATCATTGATAATGAGATTTTTGGAATGGCAAGACGTTTAAGAAAAGGTCTGGCGGTGGATGATGAAACTCTTGATTTTGAAGAGCTTCTGGCAGGAAAAGACAAATCCGGCTATCTCATGAGTGATCATACCATGGCTCATTTCAAAGAAATGCATCGCCAGGAATTGTTCTTCAAAGGTACCGTTGAAGGAAGAGATGATGCAAATCTGAATATGATGGAACGTGTTCATAAAAAATATAAGGAACTTATGGCCAATCCAAGAGAAGTGGTTCTTGGGGAAGCTTTACAGAAAAAAGTTCATGAAATCGTATTAGAGGCAGAAAAAGATCTGATTTCAAAATAAAAATCTTTCCAAAGAGAGGGGAATCCCAAAATGAAAAATAAGAGAAAAAAAGTAGAGAGAATTTGGCTTTGCAGTGTCATATTTTTCTATATTTGTTACAATCTTCCAATGATTCCGAAATACGGGCAGCAATTTCCAATGCTGTTACATAGCCTGCTCACTTTAGTGCCATTGTGGATCAGTGTTTATGTAGGTCTCATCTGTGTCTGTCGTTTGTATCCACTTCGTAAAAAGGAGAAAAAATCATGATTAGTCAAAGAACAATCTGGATTGCTTTTGCTGTTTATTTATTTTTCTTATTGGCCGTTGCTTTTTATGAAAATATAAAAAGCAAACAGACCAGCGCAAGAGGTTTTGCAACGGCAGGGGGAAGTATTTCCTGGCCTATCCTTGTCATGACATATTTGGCTTCTCTCATGAGTACCTGGGTTTTCTTTGCAGGTCCTGGTGCTTATTATCGTGGGGGAATTGGATACTGGGCATCGGAATTATCCTATATCTGCCTTTTTCCAATCATGGTACATTTTGTCATGAATAAAGTATGGATGATCAACAGTAAACGTCACTATACTACACCAGCAGATTTCTTTTATGATCGTTTTAAAAGTCCGCTTCTGCGTGCTTTGTTGGCCCTCATCTTTTTGAGTGCATCTTTTCCTTATGTAACCAGCGTATTGATCGCCATCTCAAAAGGGGCAGAGATCGCAACCAACAACGAGATTTCTTATGAAAAGATTGTAATCATTGTGGGAATCGTTTTGGTGGCCTATGTTATGATCGGTGGTTTAAAATCCATCGCTTTAACCGATACTATTCAGGGAATCGCATATATCAGTATCTTATGGATCATTGTAATTGCCTGTATTGTGGTTGCTTTTGGTGGATCTCTTGGACAGGCCATTGGAAAGATTCAGGAGCAGACCAGCAGTTGGTTCTCTTATCCGGGACCGGAAGGATGGGTGACTTATGGCTCACGTTTTGGTTATCCATTTTCCTGTGCTATTGGCTGGACCGTAATGCTTCCTCATGTATTCATCCGTTCCGGGTATTCGGGCAAGGATTTGGGAACCCAAAGACGTCTGATGTTTTTAACACCGGTTTTGCAGGCCTTTGTATGGACAGGAACCATGTTGATTGGTCTTGTCAGTATTGCACTGCTTCCAGGATTGTCCTCTTCAGAGACAGAATATATCATTCCTTATTTGATTCAGAATGTTATCAATAAAAGCCATCCTACTCTGGCAGTTATTTTGATGCTGGGATTTTTCGTGGGAGCCCTGGCTGTTGGAATCTCCACAGCGGATTCCTTCCTTTTGGTGGCAGGATCCATTATCTCTGAAGATATTGTGCGACACACTTTACATTTGAAATTCTCAGAAAAAGGCCGTTTGATCTGTGTACGCAGCGTAGTAGCTTTTGTGGGAATCAGTAGTATTTTCTTTGCCATTCGACCACCACAGCTGATTTTTACTTTGATTATGTTTGCCATCGCCATTGTTATGCCGCTATTTCCGATTTTGGTTCTTGGAATTTATTGGAAGAAAGCAACGAAGGAAGGTGCCATTGTGGGAACCATCGTGGGAACGGTCCTTGTTCTTTTGACATATTTTGTATGGAATATGGGTGATACCTGGTATGGAGCTTTTGGACTTTTTGGTGCAACGATCAGTATGATTCTTGTCAGTCTTGTTACGGAAAATGATCCGGAAGATTCCAAGAAATTCTACGAAGCATTGGAGGAAACGGAAGACATCTATTTTGAAAATGAATAAATTGCAGGATTATTGTTCTTGTATTACAGTAGCTAATATGGTATAATAATTGCAATTTTCGATTGAAAAATGAATTTTAAAGTTAATAATCTTGCAAAATATCATACAGGAGGGCATTATGAACCTTATCTACAGAAGTACACGTAATAATGAAGAAACTGCAACAGCTTCCCAGGCTATCCTTAAAGGACTTGCTAACAAGGGAGGACTCTTTGTTCCAGATCAGATTCCTGCCATGGACGTTCCGATGGCAGAACTTGCAAAAATGAATTATCAGCAGATTGCTTATGAAGTAATGAAATTATTCTTCACTGATTTTACGGAAGAAGAATTGAAACATTGCATTAACAGCGCTTATGATAAAAAGTTTGATACAGAAAATATCGCAGAGCTCGTAAAAAAAGGAGATGCATATTTCTTAGAATTATTCCATGGTGCAACCATTGCTTTTAAAGATATGGCATTATCCATTCTTCCATATCTTCTTACCACAAGTGCAAAGAAAAATGGAGTAAAAAATGAAATTGTAATCTTAACTGCAACATCCGGTGATACAGGAAAGGCAGCGTTGGCAGGCTTTGCTGATGTTCCTGGAACAAAGATCATCGTATTCTATCCAAAGCATGGTGTCAGCCCAATTCAGGAAAAACAGATGGTAACACAGCGCGGAGATAACACATTTGTCATCGGAATTGAAGGAAACTTTGACGATGCACAGACAGGGGTTAAGCAGATGTTCTCTGACCCAGAGCTTGCCAAAGAATTAGATGCAGCAGGATACCAGTTCTCCTCCGCAAACTCCATCAATATCGGTCGTCTGATTCCTCAGGTTGCTTACTATGTATATAGCTACGCAACATTATTAGGACGTGGAGAGATTGAAGATGGCGAAAAAATCAATGTGGTAGTTCCAACCGGTAACTTTGGTAACATCCTTGCCGCTTCTTATGCAAAGCAGATGGGTATTCCAATTGATCGTTTAATCTGTGCATCCAATGATAATAAAGTATTATTTGATTTCTTTACCACAGGATGCTACGACAAAAACCGCCAGTTCATTCTCACATCTTCTCCATCCATGGATATTTTGATCTCCAGTAACTTAGAACGTCTGATCTACCAGACAGCAGATCGTGATGCAGAGAAGAACAATGCATTCATGGCAGACCTTGGCAGCAAGGGAAGCTACCAGATTACAGATTCCATGAAAGAACAGATGGCAGACTTCTATGGTAACTATGCAAGTGAAGCAGAAGTTGCAGCAACCATCAAGAAAATGTATGATGCTTGTGGCTATATCATGGATACACATACTGCAGTAGCAGCAAATGTTTATGAAAAATTCCTTGCAGATACTAAAGATAATAAGAAAGCAGTCATTGCTTCCACAGCGAGCCCTTACAAGTTCACAAGAAGCGTTATGAATGCCATTGATCCAGCTTATGACAAACAGACAGATTTCGAGTTGGTAGATGAGTTAGAACGTATTTCCGGCGTGAAAGTTCCACAGGCCATCGAAGATATCCGAAGTGCAGCGATTCTTCATGACACTGTTTGTGAAACAGAAGATATGTGCAAAGAAGTGAAAAAGATTCTTGGTATCTAATTAAAAAAAGCAAATAATAGGTTGACATAGATACGCTTTGTACGTATAATTAAAATGATATTCTAACGAGAAATATCACTTTGTAATCTATAAATCAATCAGAAAAAGAAAGGGAGGGTATACGCTATTTTTGTTTCGTTACCCTTCCTTGCAATGTTTATGATATGTAAAAAACGCCATGTCATTGGGTGATTTTACAAGAAGTCACCTGTAATTTTTATTGAAAATGGGATGAATATAGGAGAAAAAGAATGGAAGACACCAGATTAGTTTTTTCCAATACCATGGAGAACTTACTGAAGCAGGCGAAAAGAAACAAAAATGTCTTAGAGTACAAAGAGATTAACGATGCGTTCAAGGATATTGAACTTACGCCTGAAAAGTTTGAATGGATCCTTGATTACTTTGAAAAACAGGGTGTTGATGTGTTGAACACAGATGAGGATGATTCCGACGAAGATGAATTCGTAGATGATGAAGAAAATGAAGAGATTAAGATCATCACAGATAAAGATATCCTCGAGGGTGTCAGCTTAGAAGATCCTGTACGTATGTACCTTAAGGAGATTGGTAACATTCCTCTTCTTACTGCGGAAGAAGAAGTATTTCTTGCGCAGCGTATTGAAAAAGGGGATGAGATGGCCAGAAAACAGCTGATTGAAGCGAACCTTCGTCTTGTTGTCAGCATTGCAAAGAAATATGTTGGACGCGGCATGTCTTTCCTTGACCTCATTCAGGAGGGTAACATGGGATTGATGAAAGCCGTTGAAAAATTTGATTACAAAAAGGGTAATAAGTTCAGTACTTATTCCACATGGTGGATTCGTCAGGCAATTACCCGTGGTATTGCGGATACTGCAAAAACCATCCGTGTACCAGTACATATGGTAGAAACCATTAATAAAACATTACGTACCTCAAGAATGCTTCTTCAGGAATTAGGCAGAGAACCAACCAATGAAGAAATCGCAAAGAAAATGGGTATGCCAGTTGCGAAGATCGATGAGATCCTCAAAACTTCCAGAGACCCGGTTTCTCTTGACACACCAATCGGTGAGGAAGAGGATAGCCAGCTTGGCGATTTCATTGAAGATGAGTCTCTCTTATCTCCAGTAGATTCTGCTTCTTTCTCCATGCTGAAAGAAGAGCTTGAGCTTGCGATGGCATCCCTCACAGAGCGTGAAAGAAACGTTATTAAGTTACGTTTTGGTTTAGATGACGGCAAGACAAGAACTCTTGAAGAAGTTGGAAAAGAATTCTGCGTAACCAGAGAACGTATCAGACAGATCGAAGCGAAAGCCCTTCGAAAACTGAGACATCCTAGCAGAAGCAGAAAGTTAAAAGATTTCCTTGAATAAAACAGATAGGGAAGACCGATGATGGTCTTCCCTTTTTTTCCAGATAACCACCGCAAATCATAAAGAAGGGATATTTATGTTAGAAGGTAATAAATTCTCGGATGTTTTTCCGGATTATGAGATTCCGGAAGGCTTTCGCTTTATTTTATCTGGCACCATCGTGGAACGAATTGTGCTAAAACAACAAAAAAGGCAGCTGGTGATCCATATTCGCAGTGAGCACATGTTTTCAAAAAAGATGCTCCGTAAGCTTGCTTTTGACATAAAGAAAAAACTCTTCAGCAGAGATTATGTTTTTGTGGTGATAGAGGACCGCTATCAGTTGTCGCAGGCATATTCTCTGGAGCAGATCACCAGGGAATACTGGGATAGTATCCTGGAGGACTGCAAACAAATGGGTCAGGTGGAGTATAGTATGATCTCCAGATGTGATTGGGGATTTGATGATGACATCATGACCATCCTTCTGGAAGATTCCTTTTTGGCAAAAAGCAAAATGCCGGCATTAAAACAGTATTTTGAAGGATTATTCCTGGATCGTTTTGGCAAAGAAATCAAGGTAGGCTTTGATTTTACCGATGCGGCCAAACAATCTTTCTATGCGGCAAGAGAGTACAAGCTGCAGCAGGAAGTGGAGCTGGTTATGGAGCATACCAAGACGACGGAAGCTGAAGAGGAAGAAAAGAAGGAAAATAAAGAAGAGAAAAAACCGGCGCGTGTTTATCGTGGCAATTTCTTTGAGGAGAGGGCAAGACGACAGGAATTTGGGACGAGACGTCCCAATGGAAAGGATCCTGATGTCTTCTATGGAAAGAATTGTGACGGAGAACAGATCGCAATTGAACATATTACAGAAGAAATTGGTATGATCGTCATTCGTGGCGAAATCGTTGATATGGAGTTAAAAGAGATCCGAGGAAATAAAACGCTGGTTCTTTTCACCATCACCGATTATACCGATTCCATTGCCGGACGTGTCTTTTTGGAAGAAAGCCAGGTGGAAGATTTCCTGGATCATTTCAAAAAGGGCAAGTTCTATAAGATGAAAGGAACGCCAAACCATGACTTTAGAAGTCACGAACTGGTATTAAGCAGTATCCGTGGTATCAAAGCTGTGCCGGACCTTCGTACAAAACGTATGGATAAAAGCATGGATAAGAGGGTGGAACTGCATCTTCACACCGTTATGAGTGACAATGACAGTGTGGTAGATATTAAAAAAGTGATTCAGACGGCCAAAGAATGGGGACATAAAGCACTTGCCATCACAGACCATGGTGTATTACAGGCCTTCCCGATTGCCAATCATTGTATTTCCAAGGAGGAAGAATTCAAAATTATCTACGGTGTGGAAGGTTATTTTGTGGATGATATGAAATCCTTAGTTGTCAATAGCAAGGGGCAAAGTCTGCGAGATTCTTACGTAGTTTTTGATATTGAGACTACCGGTTTCAGTGAAGTTTATGATGAAATCATCGAAATTGGTGCCGTTAAGCTTATGGATGGAGAAGTAAAAGACAGATATAGTGTCTTCATTAATCCAAACCGTCCAATTCCGGCTAAAATTGTGGAACTGACCAGCATCACGGATGAAATGGTGGCGGATGCAAGAAGTATCGATGAGGTACTTCCGGAATTTCTGGAATTTTGTGAGGGCAGCTGTCTGGTGGCTCACAATGCGGAATTCGATGTGGGATTTTTGGAAGAAAAAGCCCATAAATTAGGTTATGAAACAGATTTTACCGTGCTTGATACGCTGCAGATGGCCAGACTTTTGTTAAAAGATATGAGCAAATTTGCTTTAAACACTGTTTGCAAACATCTGGGAATCAAACAGGAGCATCATCATCGTGCAGTGGATGATGCCCGCGTGACGGCGGAAGTTTTTCAACGCTTTATCGAAATGTTAGAGGATCAGGAAGTGTTTGACACAAACCAGTTAAATGAGATGGGGCAGGTGTCCGATGACCTGATTAAAAAGGCCAACGCTTACCACGGCATCATCTTGGTGAAAAATAATGTGGGACGTGTTAATTTGAATCGTCTGGTTTCTGCTTCTCATTTGCAGTATTTCCACCGACGACCAAAAATTCCGAAAACATTGATAGAAAAATATAGAGAAGGCTTGATTTTAGGCTCTGCCTGTGAGGCAGGGGAACTATTTCAGGCCATCATTCGAGATAAAAGTGAGCAGGAAATAGCCCGTTTGGTGAATTTCTATGATTATCTGGAAATCCAGCCAATCGGCAATAACCGTTTTATGCTCGAAAGCGACCGATATGAGGCGGCCACAGAGGAAGATCTTCGCAATTATAATCGCAGAATTGTAGAGCTTGGAGAAAAATACCACAAACCGGTCGTAGCGACTTGTGATGTTCATTTTCTGAATCCGGAAGATGAAGTATATCGAAGAATTCTTCAGTTTGGAAAGGGGTATCCAGATGCGGATCATCAGGCACCCCTCTATTTCCGAACAACCGAAGAAATGCTGGAGGAATTTTCCTATCTTGGAGAAGAAAAAGCCTACGAAGTTGTTGTCACAAACAGTAATTTAATCGCAGATATGATCGAGAAGATTTCACCGGTTCATCCGGACAAATGTCCTCCGGTCATCGAAAAATCTGACGAAACCCTGACCAAAATCTGCTATGATAAGGCCCATGAAATTTATGGACCTACTTTACCAGACATCGTAAAAGAACGTTTGGACCGTGAACTGAATTCCATCATTTCCAACGGATTCGCTGTAATGTATATTATTGCACAGAAACTGGTGTGGGATTCCAATGACCATGGTTATCTGGTAGGATCCCGAGGCTCTGTTGGATCCTCTTTCGTGGCAACCATGTCTGGCATCACAGAGGTAAATCCGTTGTCTTGTCATTACATTTGCCCAGAGTGTCATTTTGTAGATTTTGATTCAGAATTTGTAAAACCATATGCCATGAAAGGTATGTCGGGCTGCGATATGCCGGACAGAGTATGCCCACATTGTGGAACACCTCTGAAAAAGGAGGGGCATGATATCCCATTTGAAACTTTCCTTGGATTTAAAGGAAATAAAGAGCCGGATATTGACTTGAATTTCTCCGGAGAATACCAGGCGAAGGCCCACAAATATGTTGAGGTTATTTTCGGGGAAGGAAAAGCCTTTCGTGCAGGAACCATTGGCACCATTGCAGAAAAAACTGCTTACGGTTATGTGAAAGGATATTTTGAAGATCATGGCATCCATAAACGTTCCTGTGAGATCAGCCGACTGGCTGTGGGATGTACTGGGGTAAAACGTACTACCGGTCAGCATCCCGGTGGTATTATTGTAGTGCCGCATGAATACGATATCTATGACTTTACCGCCATTCAGCGTCCTGCCAATGATGTAAATACAGATATTATTACCACACATTTTGAATACCATTCCATTGACCATAACCTTTTGAAACTTGATATTCTCGGGCACGACGATCCTACCATGATTCGAAGGCTGGAAGATCTTACCGGGACCAATGCCCAGGAAATTCCTCTGGATGATCCGGATGTTATGGCCTTATTTCATGGTACAGAGATTCTTGGAATCAAGCCGGAGGACATCGGTGGTATCGATATGGGATCTTTGGGAGTTCCGGAGTTTGGTACGGAATTCGTTATTCAGATGTTAAAAGATACCAAGCCAAAATGTTTCTCAGATCTGGTCCGCATCTCTGGTCTTTCCCATGGCACTGACGTATGGCTCGGCAATGCCCAGGAACTGATCCAGACAGGAAAGGCTGAGATTTCCACCTGTATCTGCTGTCGAGATGATATCATGACTTATCTGATCAACATGGGCTTAGATAAAGAACAGTCTTTTACCATCATGGAATCGGTGCGTAAAGGAAAAGGCTTAAAAGCAGAATGGGAAGAAGAAATGCTTTCCCACAATGTTCCAGACTGGTATATCTGGTCCTGCAAGAAAATCAAATACATGTTCCCAAAAGCGCATGCGGCAGCCTATGTTATGATGGGATGGCGAGTAGCCTGGTATAAAGTACATCGTCCACATGCTTATTATGCAGCATATTTCTCCATCCGCGCCTCTGCCTTCTCCTATGAGATCATGTGTCAGGGACCCGAGATTTTGAAAAAAGCATTGGATGAACTGAAATCGGTACCAAAGGAACAGCAGACGAAAAAGGATCAGGATACGATCCGAGATGGAAGAATCGCCCAGGAAATGTACGCCAGAGGAATTTCATTTATGCCAATCGATATTTACAAAGCTAAGGCAACGGATTTCCAGATCATTGGGGATCGTATTATGCCAGCCCTCTCCAGTATTGAAGGTTTGGGAGAAAAAGCCTGTGAACAGATTGAAGAAGCTGCAAAAAATGGCACATTTACTTCTTTGGAAAACTTCCGAAATCAGTCAAAAATCGGAAAAAGTAGTGTGGACAAGATGGTGGAGCTTGGAATATTGAACGGATTGCCCGAAACAGACCAGCTTACCTTTGATTTTCTTATGCAAATGAATTAAATCGAATCTGACTTATTGATGAATTTCACGGAAAGTGATATGATAGGGAGAGATTGTTTAAGAGAGGAATGTATTATGGCTTATATAAAAAATGCAACATTACAGGGCAATGCATGGGCAGCTCACGATGCCGATCTTATTGGAAATGTTACGGTTGGAGATGAAAGCTCCATCTGGTATCAGGCGGTGGTTCGTGGGGACTTGGCAGAAATCAAAATTGGTGCTGGGACAAATGTGCAGGATCATGTTGTGATTCATGCAGATGCCAATTATCCTTGCCATATTGGTAATGGTGTTACAATTGGTCATAGTGCAATTATCCACGGCTGTACCATCGGGAATAATTCTTTGATCGGAATGGGCGCCATCGTATTAAATGGTGCGAAGATCGGAGAAGATTGTATCATTGGAGCAGGTGCTCTTGTGACACAGAATATGGAAATTCCAGATGGTATGCTGGTATATGGATCTCCTGCTAAAATCATCCGTCCGGTTACGGAGGAGGAAAAGAAGGAGAATCAAACCAATGCAATTACCTATATGCTTCTGAAAAATGTTCAGTAGTGTAAGTCAGGGTAGATAGGAGGATATTAATTTATGGATCATAAAACATCAACATCCAGACAAGAAGAACAGTCCAAGCGTTATCAAGGTTATGATGTAAAAAAAGCTGTGGAACAGAACAATAGACGTAAAAAACCATGGTTTTGGAAGATCCTTGCACTGAGTCTTCTTATTTCTGCAGTCATCATTGCAGTGGCATGTATGATTGCCATGAAAACAAAGAAACAGCAGACAGATTATCTGTCATCCATCAATGAATCCAATACATTAGATCTTTTATTGGAAGACCATTCCAATATCACTATCACTCAGAGCTTTTCCGGACTGAAAGACAAGGATGATTATAAGACTACAAGATTCTTAAAGACCGGTAAAAAAGGTGATCTTTTCTCATATTTGAAGACAGAAGGTCTGGAAGAAGATTATAAAGAAGTCTTTGTCAAAGATGAACTTTACCGCTTTGATGGTAATTTCACTTATTATTATGGAATGGTTGCAGATGATGCAAAAGATTTTCTTGATGATATTCGAGCAGAAGTTCTGCAGCTCAATGGTTCGGAACGCGTTGCTGAGCAGACCGAAAGTAGTGATGTTTTAAAAGCAACCATCACTTACACCGTTCAGGCAGGTGACAACTATACAAAATTATACGGATTTGAAACAGGAACAGAGGTTAAGAAAGTTTTAACGATCGATAAAGAGACCATGTTTGTGAGATCTGATGTAGAAAGTGTCAATGATGAAGAATTCTATGTCTATACTGTTACCTTTGATGGTCAGAACAAATTGCCAATCTTCTACCGTAATACCATGGCAAAGAAGACCAAACGTAACTGTACCGTATATTATGATTACGAGGGAGATAAGGAAGAAAAATACACCTACTCTATCCCTGTAGATACATACTTTACTTTATTAGAACATGATAATTATAAAGTTTATATGGAATCTGGCTGCAGCACAGAGTTTAGCAAGACCATGATGATGATCCAGAACCCATATACGGATCTTACTTTATATTTAAAAAAGGATGAATAGAATGAAAACAGACAGATTATTTTACGAGAATGTCTATCTGAAAGAATTCAATGGAAAGGTTCTTTCCTGCGTGGAGCAGGAAGGGACCTTTCGGGTTATTTTGGATCAGACAGCATTTTATCCAGAAGGTGGAGGCCAACCGGCAGAGGGTGGTCAGCTTGATGACATCGAAGTTTTTGACGTGCAGGAAATAGATGGGGAGATTGTTCATTTTCTCAAAGCTCCTTTGGAACCGGGAACGACTGTGCATGGGGTGATTGATTGGGAGAGACGTTTTCAGCTGATGCAGCAGCACTCCGGGGAACATATTGTCAGCGGATTGATTCATAAAAAATTTGGATATGATAATGTAGGTTTCCATATGGGAAGTGATTTTATGACCATTGATTTAAATGGAATGATCACACCAGAAGAATTAGTGGAGATTGAAAAAGAGGCCAATGCATATATTTATAGCAATGCAAAGGTTCATGTTTTTTATCCGAATGAGGAAGAAAAGAAAGCACTTCCATATCGAAGTAAAAAGGAATTGACTGGACAGGTTCGCCTTGTGGAATTTCCAGGAGCAGATCTTTGCGCCTGTTGTGGTCTTCATGTGACATATACGGGAGAAATTGGACTGATTAAACTGATTTCTGTAAAAAAATTTCGTGAAGGTGTTCGAATTGAAATGCTTTGTGGAAAAGATGCTTTTGACTATCTCAATGTACATTTTCAGCAAAACAGTCAGATTGCGGTGGCTCTCTCTGTAAAGCCAGAAGAAACTTTTGAAGCAGTAAAGAGACAAGGCAAAGAGGCATTTGATCGAAAAAATGAAGTGAATGCATTAAAACAGGCTTCCTACCAGTGCACAGCAAAGATTTGCAGTGGAAAAGGAAACGTTATGATTTTCGAAGAGAATCTGGATGCTCAGGATATTCGAAAATGTGCGGATACCATTTTGGATTCTTGCGGTGGCATCTGCGCATTGTTTTCCGGGGATGATCAAAATGGCTACAAATATGCCCTTGGAGAAAGAAATGGTAATGTGAGAGAACTTGTAAAAGAGATGAATGAAGCATTACAAGGCCGTGGTGGAGGTAAACCATTCTTTGCCCAGGGTTCTTTAAAAGGATCCAAAAAAGAAGTGATTTCTTTCTTTGCAGAGAAAGAATTTACTTTGATTTAAGAGGATTTTTCACGGTTTCAATTGTAATGAAGTTGTAAGATTCTCTTTCTTTACAAAGAAAAATGGATGGAGTATTCTTTTTCTATATGACAGAAAATGGAAAACTATGACGAAAGAGACAGATCATTGTTTTAAGGTAAGGAGAAAATACTCATGAGAATCACACAGATGTGGAAGAAATCGGCCTTGTTTCTCTTGGCGGGATCTCTTCTGGTGCTGGCAACTGGATGCGGAAGCAGCGGCGATAGCAGTCCAGAAGCTGGCAGTACGGAAGAAGTCGTTGAAAAAGAAGTGAAGAATGCGAATTATGTTGCGGATGGAATCGTTCTTCCGGAACATTTTGATAATATGATCTATCCTATGGAAGCCATCACAGTGGAGCAATATTCTCAGGGACTTACCTATTATCAGAATGGCGAAACGCCAGATTCTTTTTGGTTTCCTATGGCTGTCTTATCCTCTCTTATGGCGGAGGAAGATAAGGTAGACCGGGAATATGATAGTGAATTCTATTATTATCCGAAAGAGCAGATTGATCAGTTTGCGGATGCTCTTTTTTATGATTATAGTAAAAAGAAGATGCCACTCGCTGATCTTGATGAGTCATGTCTATATGCCTGTTATGATGAGGAAAAGCAGAAATATGGATTACTTTGTGGGAACATTGGGGATTTGGGCATTCAGATTGTGAATTGTTCCAAGATCAATGATCATTATGAACTGGAAGTGGAGTTGATCAATACCGAAAGAAAGGATATTGTTTCAGAGTATTTGATTTCTATGTATCCACAAATGGCTGATAAGGTATCCAATGGTTTGTTTGCTTATTCTATTGGATCTTGTGATCTCATTGAAAGTAGTGAAATTGATGAACTTGGTACAGATTTGGAATATGGAGATGGCCCAAGTATCGATGAGGACTATGATATCGTGGATGGAGATGAAATTACTGATAATTCTCAGGTCGATGACTCGGAGATTCTGAATCAGATTACAATCGATAAAGAAGAAGCTCTTGCCTTGGCGAAAGCCTATATGGGGGAAGACTACACCTTTACTTTCCGTGGAAAAGTTACCATTGGAGAATACGACTATTATGATTTTGCCATTAAGGAGAAATCTACCAAAGATGTGCTGGTATGCATCAATGGTTTAGATGTTGTGAGCGGTCGACATAATAAGGATGGTTCCTGGTCTTTTGACCAATAGTGGAATGAAAATCCAGGAAAAGCAGAATTGGATTATCCAATTATTACTTACCAATTGATAAGTTTTGGTGATGACAAAAAAATCGGGTACAATTTGGAAAAAATCATACTTTGACATAAAATATGCAGAAACAACGTAAAAAAGGATAGGAAAACGGGTAAAAAACAGTAGTTTTTGCCCGTTTTTTTATGTTTTCATTGATTCAATATAGAAAAAATCTTGTTTTATATAAGAATTATAAATGAATTGTTAATGTTGACTAAATAGACGAGATAAAAACTAGTGAAAAATAAGATATAAGTTTAACAAACATCAAAGAATAAAGAAAAATGTAAAAAAACATTGTGAAATTAACCAAGAAAAGAATAGAGTTTATAGATACATTGCACAATTAGTGGGTAATCCAATTTGGAATTTTCAACATAAAAAATATGGGAATTATTTATAAAATGCCGAAAAAATAATAGGGTATTGCATTATTTTGTGGACTATGATTATAATGAATCATACGAAATGGGTGACCCAATAAAAACGAAACTAACAACTATAAAATCAATAATGTTAAAGGGGTATGAAAATGTTATTCTTAAAATTCATCTTAGCGATGCTCCCAATCTTATGGCTGATCGTAGCACTCAGTATTCTGAAGATTCCAGGCCATAAAGCTTGTGTTATCGCTCTTGTAATTACTTGTATCTTATCAATTGGATATTGGAAACTTAGCGTAGTGAATACACTCACTGGTGGCTTAGAGGGTATCCTCAATGCTTTGTGGCCAATCTGTTTGGTAATCATTGCCGCGTTATTTACTTATAACCTTACCTTGAAGACAGGCGCCATGGATAAGATTAAACAGATGTTAGCCGGCGTATCCACTGACAAACGAATCCTTCTTCTCATCATCGGTTGGGGATTTGGTAACTTCATGGAAGGTATGGCAGGTTTCGGAACAGCAGTTGCAATCCCAGCCTCCATGCTTGTAGGTATCGGTCTTGATCCTTTATCCACAGTAGTTGCTTGCTTCTGTGCTAACACAACACCAACTGCTTTTGGTTCTGTTGGTGTACCAACAACAACTCTTGCTACAGTAACAGAGTTAAATCCATTACCTCTTGCAGGTGATGTTGCAATGATTCAGTGTATTCTTACATTCCTTTCTCCATTCATCATGGTTATCATCATTGGAAAAGGTTTGAAAGCATTAAAAGGTATGATTCCATTTACTTTAGTGGCATCCCTTTCCTTCACAATTCCTTGGTTCTTCGCTGCAAAAGTAATCGGCTGTGAACTTCCAGACATCATCGGTTCCATCATCTCTCTTGTATGTATGATCGCAGCAGCTAAGGTATTAAGCCCTAAACAAGACGCAGAATATGCGATATCTGTAGACAATTCCAATGCGGAAGCAATTAACCTTTCTGAAGGTGCCAAAGCATGGAGCCCATTCATTTTTATCTTTATTTTATTAATGGCGACATCAACACTTTGCCCTCCAATCCATGACGCGATCGCTGGTATCAAATCAAGCGTGCAGGTTTATGCTGGAGAAGGTGGAAAACCTCTTGGCTTTAGCTGGGTTAACACACCAGGTGTGATGATCTTCATTGCAGCAATTATCGGTGGTTTTATTCAAAAGGCTTCTATCTCCACAATGGCTGGAGTCTTAGGCAACACTTTAAAGGCTTATTGGAAAACAATCCTTACAATCTGCTCTGTATTAGCAACAGCTAAGATTATGGGATACAGTGGAATGATTACAGATATCGCACAGCTTCTTGTTGTAGTAGCTGGACCATTCTACCCACTCATTTCTCCATTGATCGGAGCAATCGGCGCATTTGTTACTGGTTCCGGAACATCTACATGTGTACTCTTCGGTGGCTTACAGAGTCAGACAGCACTTTCTCTTGGATTAAATCCATCCTGGATGGCAGCTGCCAACGTTATGGGTGCTGGTATTGGTAAAATGATCAGCCCACAGGGAATCGCAATCGGTGCTGGTGCTATTGGTATGGTTGGTTCCGAAAGTAAGATCTTAAGTGCAGTTATTAAATGGTTCGTGATTTATGTAGTAGTTGCAGGTGTGATCTGCTATGCAGGATCCATGCTTGGTTTCTAATAATAATCTTTTGAGATTAGCATCATCTTATGATTAATACATAATAAAAGTATTAAAATAATAACCTATATCATGTGATATGATATAGGAAAACGATATAAAACTATAGGGGGTACAAATATGTATAACAAAGTTACACCAGAAATCGTTGAACAGATTAAAGCAGTTTGTCAGTTCGTTTATACTGGATCCGACATCAATCCTGACTATGCGAAAGACGAAATGCCAATTTATGGTACTCAGATGCCAGAAGTAGCAGTACAGCCAACAAGTACAGAAGAAGTTGCAGCTGTAGTAAAAATCTGCTACGACAATAACATTCCTGTAACTCCACGTGGAGCAGGTACAGGTCTTGCAGGTGGAGCAGTTCCACTGTACGGTGGTGTTCTCATCGACCTTATGAAAATGAATAAAATCAAATCTTATGATATGGATAACTTCGTAGTAGAAATCGAAGCAGGCGTAATCCTTAATGACCTTGCAAATGATTGTCTTTCCCGCGGTATGATGTACCCACCAGATCCAGGTGAAAAATTCGCATGTGTTGGTGGTAACGTATCCACAAACGCTGGTGGTATGAGAGCTGTTAAATATGGCGCAACTCGTGACTACGTAAGAGCAATGACAGTAGTACTTCCTACTGGTGAGATTACACATCTTGGAGCAACTGTTTCCAAAACATCCTCTGGTTACTCTTTATTAAATCTTATGATTGGTTCCGAAGGTACTCTTGGTATCATCACAGAACTTACATTAAAGATTATTCCAGCTCCTAAAGCATCCGCTTCCATGATTATTCCATTTGAAGATCTTAAGAGTGCTTTAGCAGTAGTTCCAAAATTAAAAACAAGCTTCAATCCACAGGCAATCGAATTCATGGAAAAAGAAATCGTACTTGCTTCCGAACGTTTCATCGGCAAATCCACTTTCCCACAGAAAGTTGGCGGCCTTGATATCGGTGCTTACCTCTTAGTAACAATGGATGGTAACACCATGGATGAAGTATATGAAATCGTTGAAAGTGCAGCGGAATTAGTTCTTGATGCAGGCGCAATCGATGTATTAATCGCTGATACTCCAGATAAGATGAGAGAAGCATGGGCAGCACGTTCTTCCTTCCTTGAAGCAATCATGGAAGAAACAAAACTTCTTGATGAATGTGACGTAGTTGTTCCAGTAAACAAAATCGCAGATTACCTTGAATTTGTAAACAAAACAGGAGAAGAATGTGAACTTATCATCAAATCCTTCGGTCATGCAGGTGATGGTAACCTTCATATCTATCAGTGCTCCAACGATCTTGAAGAGGAAGAATTCAAGAGACGTGTTGATAAATTCTTCGAAATCATCTACAGAGAAGCTACAGATTGTGGCGGTCTTGTTTCTGGTGAACATGGTATCGGTTCTGGTAAAGTAAAATACCTTGTTGATTCTGTTGGTGAAACAAACATGGCAATCATGGAAGGTATCAAACGCGTATTTGACCCTAAGATGATCTTAAACCCAGGTAAAGTTTGCTACAGACTTTAATAAAATAAAACAGCGGATTTCACCGTCCGATGTCTATAAAAAAACCCTACATTATTATATGTAAATCCTTATCTTTAGGCTGTCTTCTTCGGAAGGCAGCCTATCATCATTTATGATATTAAATTGAATTGTGTCTTTTTGTTCTTATTTTAAAAAAAAGCAATAAAAATTACCGTTTTTTATTGCATATTCTAATGATTTGTGTGTATGATTAAGTAAAAAATCTTATGGAAATTTAAAAACCCATGGGAAATCAATGATTTGGAAGGAAAAATAATGGATCATAATGAAATGATAGAAAAGAAAATTATACCATCTGGAAAGACTTATGAATTTGTTTTTGAGTATTTTTCAGAACAGATTTTATCTGGAAAGCTTAAAATCAATGATAAGATTCCACCAGAGAGAGAAATCTCTGAGAAGCTTGGCGTAAGTCGAAACAGCATCAGGGAAGTTATGCACATGTTGGAAATCAATGGTCTGATTGAATGTGTGCAGGGCAGCGGGAATTATGTTCGATGTGATCCTCAGGAATATATGTTTAAATCGGTTCATATGGTAATGTCTCTCATGAATGTTCATTATACAGAGGTCTTTCATCTTCGTACCGGTTTTGAGCTGGTAGCACTTCGTCTGGCAATTCAGGTGGCCAGTGAAGAGGAAATTGAGGGAATTCATGAAGCACTCCTTAATATGGATCAGGCGTCAGATTCCACAGAGAGTGGGGTGTGGGATGCAGAATTCCACAAACGACTGATTGCAGCTTCCCACAATCGTATGTTGATTCTTTATGCTTCCATGAATAGCGATCTGATCAACACATTTATTGAAGATTTTAACCGTCGCATTATGGACAGTGATTATGCAGATGCCCTGATGCGCTCCCATTGGTCCATCTATGAAGCACTGGTAAATAAAGATTATACTTCCGGCAGCCTCGCTATGAACAGGCATTTTGAAATAGTTGAAGAACAGATGAATCATTTGTAAGAGAATTGTCAGATAATTCATTTTTCAAGAGTGAATTGATAAGGAAAGATAAATTCGTTATTATTGACAAAAAAATGTTACTTCTGTGAGTCTTCTTAAGAGATGTGATTACAGTGAAGTGGATAAAAAATGTGACTTATCCACGGAAAAAAACAGTAAAATAGAGCGAAAAACAAGGTTGTCCACAAAGTTATCCACATTATCCACAGGAAAATGTGTGGATTTGTGGTGTGGATAAAAGCTGTCAATGACAAACATCTGTTTTGGTGAAGATTTAAAAAAATGGTGTTTTTCACAAAAATAAGTTGACAGAAAATGGCACAGTGAAGATTGCATTGACTAAGAATTGTAAGTTGATTTGACTGACAATTCTTGTTATACTGTGAGTACAAGAACCATACAGTAAGGAGTGATATATTATGCGTTATTCAATCTACGGAAAAAATATCGATGTTACCGATTCTTTGAGAAGTGCCATCACTGGAAAGTTTTCTAAGTTGGATAAGTTTTTTACAGAAGATACAGAGGTACATATTACATTGCGTGTTCAGAAAGGCGAGCAGAAAGTGGAAGCTATGATTCCTATGAAGGGAAATATTCTTCGTGCAGAACGTGCGAGCAGTGATATGTATGTTTCCATTGAAAAAGTTGTAGATATTCTTGAAAGAATGATTCGTAAGTACAAAACCAAAATTTCTCGTTCTGGCAAAGGATATGGTGCTTTCTCTGAAAGCTTCATGGATGAGGATGTGGAAATTCCTGAAAGCATTATTGTTTCTAAGAGCAAACGTTTCGCCATCAAACCGATGGACGTGGAAGAAGCTTGCGTTCAGATGGAACTGATTGGACATGATTTCTATGTGTTCCGCAACGCAATCACTTATGAAGTAAATGTGGTATATAAACGTAAAGACAACACTTATGGTCTGATCGAACCAGAATTTTAGAATGAATCATAAAAAACTGCCTCTGGCAGTTTTTTTTATGCCATAAATGACGGCGATGTACTTTCTTATGCCATAAAAACACCCATAGTTTGCTTGCATTGGAAAAACTTAGATGTTACAATATAATTTACATGTGTTGTATATAATTATAGATAGATTATAGAATCCCTAAATATTCAAGGAGGAACAATATGGGTTTTTTAGATAAGCTTTTGGGCTCAAAGAGCGAAAAAGAAATCAAACGAATTTCAAAAGATGTCGATAGAATTGAGGCATTGGATGAGCAGATGCAGGCTTTATCCGATGAAGAACTCCGTGCAAAAACTGTAGAATTTAAGAAACGTCTTGCAGAAGGTGAGACATTAGATGATATTCTCGTCGAAGCATTTGCTGCAGTAAGAGAAGCAGCCGATCGTTCCATTGGTTTAAAACATTATCGTGTACAGTTGATGGGTGGTATCGTTCTTCACCAGGGACGTATCGCTGAAATGAAAACAGGTGAAGGTAAAACATTAGTTTCCACACTTCCAGCCTACTTAAATGCATTGGAAGGAAAGGGCGTTCATATCGTAACCGTCAATGATTATCTTGCAAAACGAGATGCAGAGTGGATGGGTAAAGTTCATGAATTTTTAGGATTAAAAGTTGGTGTGATCTTAAACAGCTATACTCCGGAAGAACGTCAGGCAGCATACAATTGTGATATTACTTATATTACCAACAATGAGCTTGGTTTCGACTATCTGCGTGATAATATGGTTATCTTCCAGAAAGATCTGGTACAGAGAGATCTTCACTATGCCATTGTCGATGAGGTTGACTCCGTATTAATCGATGAGGCCAGAACTCCACTGATCATTTCCGGTCAGAGTGGAAAATCCACAGATCTTTATCGTGCCTGTGATGTTCTTGCACGTCAGATGCAGCGTGGCTCCTCTGATGGTGAACTTTCCAAGATGGATGCCATCATGGGTATCGATATTGAAGAAGATGGAGATTTCCTCGTAAATGAAAAAGAAAAACATGTTATGCTGACAGCAGAAGGTGTGAAGAAAGTAGAACAGTTCTTCCATATTAATAACCTGGCAGATCCAGAGCATCTTGAAATCCAGCATAATATCATTCTTGCTCTTCGTGCTCATAACCTCATGTTCCGTGATCAGGATTATGTTGTAAAAGATAATGAAGTATTGATCGTCGATGAATTTACCGGACGTATCATGCCAGGAAGACGTTACTCCGATGGTCTTCATCAGGCCATTGAAGCCAAAGAACATGTAAAAGTAAATCGTGAGTCCAGAACCCTTGCAACTATCACATTCCAGAACTTCTTCAATAAATATAAGAAGAAAGCCGGTATGACAGGTACTGCCATGACCGAGGACAAAGAGTTTATGGATATTTACGGCATGGACGTTGTAGAAATTCCAACCAACAAGCCAATGATCCGTAATGATAAAGATGATTCCATTTACATGACCAAGAAAGAAAAACTCAATGCGGTAATCGAAGATATTGTGGAAGCGCATGCAACAGGTCAGCCTGTCTTAGTTGGTACGATCAACATCGATGCTTCGGAAGAAGTTAGCCGTATGCTTTCCAAACGTGGAATCCGTCATAATGTATTGAATGCGAAATTCCATGAGATGGAAGCAGAAATCGTATCCCATGCCGGCGAAAAGGGTGCGGTAACTATCGCTACCAACATGGCTGGTCGTGGTACGGATATTAAGCTGGAAGATGGAGTAGATGCACTTGGCGGACTTAAGATCATTGGTACAGAACGCCATGAATCCCGCCGTATTGATAACCAGTTACGTGGTCGTGCCGGTCGTCAGGGCGATCCAGGGGAATCCAAATTCTATTTATCTTTAGAAGATGATCTGATGCGTCTTTTCGGTTCCGAACGAATGATGTCTGTTTATAAGGCATTGGGCATTCCGGAAGGGGAAGAAATCCATCATAAGACCATCACAAAACAGATTGAAAAAGCACAGAAGAAGATTGAAAATAACAACTACGGTATCCGTAAAAACCTCTTAGATTATGACCAGGTAAATAATGACCAGCGTGAAGTAATCTATGCAGAAAGACGCCGCGTTCTTGATGGAGAAAGCATGCGTGATGTTGTATACCGTATGATCCGTGAAGTAGTAGAAGATGAGGTAAATATGGTTGCAGGGGAAGTTCCGGTTTCTGAATGGAACATGGTAGAACTTAATGAATCCCTTCGCCGTAAGATTCCATTAAAACCAATCGTAACTACGGAAGAAGAGAGAGAACACAATGATATGGCAGGTGTGATCGAACGTCTTCAGGAAGAAGCGATGGCTATTTATCATAAGAAGGAAGAGGAATTTGATGCTTTCAAGCGCGGAGATATTCCTATGCCAGAGGAAATGGATGCAGAGGCAGAAGGTCTCTTCAATGATGGTATCCGTGAAGTAGAACGTGTCATCCTTCTTAAAGTAATTGATTCCAAATGGATGAATCACATCGATGATATGGATCAGTTAAGACAGAGTATTAATTTACAGTCTTATGCACAGAAAGATCCTGTTGTACAGTACAAGTTCATGGGTTATGAGATGTTCGAAGAAATGACAAAGAATATCAGCCATGATACCGTAAGTGCTCTCATGCATGTGGAAATCCAGCAGAAGGTGGAAAGAGAGCAGGTGGCAAAAGCAACCGGAACCAACAAAGATGACAGCGTTGCCAAGGGACCATATCGCCGTAAAGAAGCTAAGGTTGGAAGAAATGATCCTTGTCCATGCGGCAGCGGCAAAAAATACAAACAGTGTTGTGGACGTTTTGAGTCCAAATAAATAAAAACAAGGAATGAACAGAGATCCTGTGGCGAAAGTCACAGGAATTCTGTATTAAAGAAGGGAGAGCAAAATTGGTTGAATTAGATCAATATAAACTCACACTACATCAATACGACGAACCGCTCAGGGAACTGAAGGCATCTTTGGAGCTTGATCGCAAGGATAATCTGATTGTTGAGCTGGAAAAACAGATGGAAAGTCCGGATTTCTGGCTTGATGCAGAAAAAGCACAGAAGACTTCCAAGGAATTAAATGATCTGAAAGAGTGTAAATCTTCCTATCAAAAACTGGAGACTGCCATGGAAGATATCGAAGTAATGATCGAGATGGCTCTTGAGGAAGAAGATGCGGACATGATTCCGGAAATCGAGGAGATGTTACATCAGTTTATCGAAGAATTTGAGACAATGAAGATAAAAACCCTCCTTTCTGGTGAGTATGATAAAGACAATGCCATCGTTACCCTCCATGCAGGAGCTGGTGGCACAGAATCATGTGACTGGTGTAGTATGCTTTATCGAATGTATGGAAGATGGGCAGAACGCCACGGATTTTCCACAGATGTTCTCGACTTTTTGGATGGAGATGAAGCAGGAATCAAATCCATCACATTTGAAGTAAAGGGTGAAAATGCTTTTGGATATCTGAAATCAGAGAGGGGTGTACACCGTCTGGTACGTATTTCTCCATTTAATGCAGCAGGAAAGAGACAGACCTCTTTTGCTTCTTGCGATGTCATGCCGGATATTGAAGAGGACATCAATATCGAAGTGGCAGATGAGGATATCCGTATTGATACTTATCGTTCCAGTGGAGCTGGTGGACAGCATATTAATAAGACGAGCTCCGCCATCCGTATCACACATTTTCCAACTGGAATTGTGGTACAGTGCCAGAACGAAAGATCACAGCATATGAACAAAGATAAAGCCATGCAGATGTTAAAAGCCAAGCTTTATCTTTTAAAAGAACAGGAAAATAAAGAAAAACTTTCCGGTATTCGCGGAGAAGTATCCGATAATGGTTGGGGCAGTCAGATCCGATCTTACGTTATGCAGCCATACACCATGGTGAAAGACCACCGAACCGGTGCAGAAATCAGCAATGTACAGGGTGTCATGGATGGGAATCTGGATCCATTTATCAATGCATATCTCCGTTATACCAATTCAGCGGCTCGTGGTGACGACGAGAGCATGTAAGGAGTTTTATAGTTTATGGATATTTTAAAACAGCTGGCACAGGAATTAAAAATCGGCAAAGAACAGGCCGAGGCAGCGGTAAAACTCATTGATGAGGGAAATACCATTCCATTTATTGCCAGATATCGAAAAGAAGTAACCGGAGCCCTCAATGATGAAGTGCTTCGTAATCTTCATGAACGCTTACAATATCTGCGTAACTTAGAAGAAAAGAAACAGCAGGTCTTAGGAAGCATCGAAGAACAAGGAAAACTGACAGAAGAATTGAAAAAATCGATTCTTGCTGCCACTACTTTAGTGGCGGTGGACGATTTATATCGCCCATACCGACCAAAGAAAAGAACCCGCGCCACTATGGCAAGGGAAAAAGGGCTGGAGCCACTTTCCAACATTTTACTTTTACAGAAAACGAACCGCTCCATGGAGGAAGAAGCTGCCGCTTATGTGGATGAAGAAAAAGGAGTTTCCAATGTGGCAGATGCCATTGCCGGAGCAAAAGATATCCTTGCAGAGATGATTGCCGATAAGGCAGATTACCGTAAAAGCATCCGCCAGTGGACCATGAAAGAAGGAAATCTGACATCAAAAGCAAAGGATGAAAAGGCAGAGTCTGTTTATGAAATGTATTATGATTTTACAGAGCCTCTGAAAAAAATGAGTGGGCATCGTGTCCTTGCCATCAACCGTGGAGAGAAGGAAAAATTCCTCACAGTAAAAGTGGAAGCTCCGGAACCACAGATTTTAAATGCACTGAACAAGGCTTTGATCGTTGGCAAGAACCCAAATACAGAGCCATATATGAAGGAAGCGATTACAGACAGCTATCAGCGTTTAATCGCACCTTCCATTGAAAGAGACATTCGTAATGAACTGACAGAAAATGCGCAGGATGGAGCCATCACTGTTTTTGGCAAGAATTTAAAACAACTTCTCATGCAGCCACCAATCAAAGGGCAGACAGTCCTTGGATGGGACCCAGCGTTCCGTACCGGCTGCAAATTGGCCGTGGTGGATTCCACTGGCAAGGTACTTGATACCGTTGTTGTGTATCCGACCGAGCCACAGAAGAAGATTAAAGAAGCCAAACGTACCGTGCATGCCATGATTAAAAAGTATCACATTACTTTGATCAGTGTGGGAAATGGAACGGCTTCCCGTGAATCCGAACAGGTCATTACGGAATTATTGAAAGAAATTCCAGAAAAGGTATCCTATGTGATCGTCAATGAAGCAGGGGCTTCCGTATATTCTGCAAGCAAGCTGGCAACCGAAGAATTCCCTAATTTTGATGTGGGACAGAGAAGTGCTGCTTCCATTGCAAGAAGATTGCAGGATCCTTTGTCTGAGCTGGTAAAGATTGAGCCAAAAGCCATCGGTGTTGGCCAGTATCAGCATGATATGAACCAGAAGAAGCTGGAAGAAGCCTTAAATGGCGTGGTAGAAGATTGTGTAAATGCCGTTGGTGTTGATTTAAATACTGCTTCCGTTTCCCTTCTTTCTTACATTTCCGGTATCAATAAGACCATCGCAAAAAACATTGTGGCTTATCGAGAAGAAAATGGTTCTTTTACCAGCAGAAAAGAGCTCTTGAAAGTTCCAAAGATTGGACCAAAAGCATTCCAGCAGTGCGCCGGTTTCCTTCGTATTCCGGGAGGAAAGAATCCTTTGGATAACACAGGGGTTCATCCGGAATCTTACGAAGCAGCAGAGAAATTGATCAAAACCATGGGATACGATGAAGAAACAGTGGCTCAGGGTGGATTAAAATCTCTTGGCAAAAAAATTAAAAACCGTCAAAAGATGGCAGAGCAGCTGGAAATCGGTGAGATGACCCTCAACGATATCGTAGAGGAACTGGAAAAACCAGGAAGAGATCCTCGTAATGATATGCCAAAACCAATTCTTCGCACGGATGTTTTGAACATGGAAGACTTGAAAGAGGGCATGGTTTTAAAAGGAACGGTGCGAAATGTTATTGATTTTGGCGCTTTTGTAGATATTGGAGTTCATCAGGATGGCCTGGTACATATTTCCCAGATGACAGACCGTTATATTAAGCATCCGTTAGAGGTAGTCAGTGTAGGAGATATCGTTGATGTACAGGTTCTCAGTGTGGACCTTAAGAAAAAGAGAATCCAGTTAACCATGAAACTTTCTTAAAGAAAGGAGATTAATATGTCAAAATTAAATAAGATCAAAAATGTGAATCTTGCCGATTTAGATGCAGATCATACTTTAGAGAATGCTCTCTCAGAAGATATGGCAGATCTTGCAGTAGATCCTACCGTTCCTCAGGTGACAGAGAAGATTGCTGATCCGGTAGGAAGAAATTATGAGATTATCTCAGAGATTACAGTGAAAGAAATCAGAGATTTCCTTTTAGGACATGCCTATCATCAGATTACTACCTATGCGATCTTATTGATGGGGATTGCCTATGGAGTGTTTATGTATTTCCAGTATAAAAATCCGATTGTTCCAGTAGCTGTTATTGTGTTTGTACTTTTATTCTATCCATTGATTCTCATGGGAAGAGCAAAAAAGATTAAAAATACGAACAAAACATTTTCAGAAACCTTCCACTATATGTTAGATGAAAAGGGATGTCATCTTCAGCTTAGCCATGAGGCAATCGATGTAGAATGGAAATATTTCCAGAAAATGATGAATGTTGGTTCTGCAGTTGTTGTTTACACCAACAAGAATAATGGATATATCATTCCGGTGAAGGATATGGGAGACAAAAAAGAAGAAATTATTGCCTTTCTTCAGGAAAAAATTGGAAGAAAATAAAAGGATAAAACGATGATAATTGAAACTTTCTCAGCAGAGGAAACCTTTGCCTGCGGATATGAATTTGGGCAGAAGGCAGAAGCCGGCCAGGTCTTTTGTTTTTATGGAGATCTGGGGGTAGGAAAAACCGTTTTCACCCAGGGTTTTGCCAAAGGACTGGGGATTGAAGAGCCGGTCAGCAGTCCAACTTTCACCATCGTGCAGGTTTATGAAGAAGGTCGCCTTCCGCTGTATCATTTTGATGTATATCGCATCAGTGATCCTGATGAGATGTATGAGATAGGCTTCGATGATTATATTGAGGGAGAGGGTGTCTGTTTTATTGAATGGGCAGAACTGATCGAGGAGATCCTGCCAGAAGAAAGAACGGAGATCATCATCGAGAAGGATCTTTCCCGCGGATATGATTATCGACAAATTACCATCCGGGAGGTGAAGTAATGAGATTACTTGCTTTAGACAGTGCCGGCTTAGTGGCCAGTGTTGCACTGATGGAGGAGGAAAACCTCTTAGCGGAATACACGATGAATTTTAAAAAGACTCATTCCGAAACCCTACTTCCTATGATTGACGCTATGGTGGAGCTTACGGGAGTGGATCTTCAGGATATTGATGCCATTGCTGTTTCAGCTGGTCCAGGATCTTTCACAGGTCTTCGTATTGGATCTGCCACAGCAAAAGGCCTGGGTCTGGCCCTTGGCAAGCCTTTGATTTCTGTGGGGACCTTAGAAGGAATGGCCTATCATTTTATGGAGAGCAATCTGCTCATTTGCCCAATGATGGATGCCAGAAGAAAGCAGGTTTACACAGGAGTCTATCGCTTCATTGACGGAGTATTTACTACGGTCATGGAAGGAAGTGCCATGTCTGTGGAAGATTTAATGACATACTGTAATCAGCTTAATGAAACGGTACTCTTTTTAGGAGATGGGGTACCAGTTTATAAAAATATGATGGAGGAGCTTCTTACCGTTTCCCATCGCTATGCACCGGCTCATATGAACAGACAGAGAGCTTCTGCTGTGGCAGCAAGAGCATTTGACTTATATAAAGAAGGAAAAATTGAGACGGCAGCAGAACATGCACCGGTCTATTTTAGAAAATCACAGGCAGAGCGCGAGTTAGAAGCCAAAGGGGAGCATTTGGATGCAGACAGCGTAAGTCGTGCACATTAATTGTTAAGTAAAAGGATAGATAAGAGAATGATCTTATATCGACCAATGACAGAGCTGGATTGTGAGCAGGTTTCTTATTTGTATAAGGAATGCTTTTCACAGCCATGGAGTCTGTCAGCAATCAAAGAAATGTTTACCACGGATGGTTATATTTCTTTGGTCGCAGAAAATGATGAAAAAGAAATCATCGGTTATGTGGGAATGAAGACGGTTTTTGATGAGGCAGATATCACCAATGTTGCCGTTCTTCCTTCCATGCGAAAACAGGGAATTGCCAAAATTTTGCTGAGGGAATTGATGGAAGAGGCGAAGAAGAAAGGAATCATTTCAATTTTTCTTGAAGTCAGAGCTTCCAACATCCCGGCCATTACTCTTTATGAGCATGCAGATTTTAAAAACTGTGGCCGTCGTAAAAATTACTATCATGAACCAGAGGAAGATGCACTTCTCATGGTGTGGAATCAAGAAGCATAACGGATGAAGATTATGTAGAAAAGAGGAATTAACATGCTGGAATTATGTCTGCTTGGCTGTGGAGGAATGATGCCACTACCATATCGACGTCTGACATCCTTTATGGCCAGATATAATGGCAGCAGCATTTTGATTGATTGCGGAGAAGGAACACAGATTGGAATTAAACATCATGGCTGGAGCTTTAAACCCATTGATGTCATCTGTTTCACTCATTTCCATGCGGATCATATCAGTGGGCTTCCTGGTCTGCTTTTAACCCTTGGAAATTGTGACAGAACAGAGCCACTCCTGCTGGTTGGACCAAGAGGTTTAGAGCGAGTGGTGAACTCCCTTCGTGTGATTGCTCCGGATCTTCCATTTCCAATTCATTTTCATGAATTGACCGAAAAAGAAGAAAGTATAGATATGGGGGATTACCGGATCGAAGCATTCCGTGTAAACCATAATGTTGTCTGTTACGGGTATGCCTTGTGTATCGACCGTGCGGGACGCTTTGATGTGGACCGTGCGAGAGCCAATGAAATCCCGATGAAATACTGGAGTCGCCTGCAAAAAGGAGAGACCATCGAAACCCCAGAGATGACTTACACCAGCGATATGGTACTGGGACCTGCCAGAAAGGGCTTAAAATGTGTTTATACTACAGATACCAGACCAACACCGCTGATTGCAGAATATGCAAAGGAAGCAGATTTGTTTGTCTGTGAGGGTATGTATGGGGATCCTGCCAAAAAAGCAAAAGCGACAGAAAATAAACATATGATGATGAGTGAGGCTGCGCAGATTGCAGAAAAAGCGCAGGTAAAACAGCTTTGGCTGACCCATTACAGTCCATCCCTCGCCCATCCGGAAGAATATTTGGAAGAAACCAGAAAGATTTTTGCCGGTACAGAACTGGGCAAAGATGGAAAGAGTCTGGTTCTTCAGTTTGAGGAAGAATAAAATGGAAAAGAAAAAAGACGATGTACTGATTCTTGCCATTGAGACATCCTGCGATGAGACTGCAGCAGCGGTTGTAAAAAATGGGCGTGATGTATTATCCAATGTCATTTATACCCAGATTAAGCTTCATACAGTTTTTGGTGGAGTGGTACCGGAAATTGCTTCCAGAAAGCATATTGAAAAGATTAATCCGGTCATTGAAACCGCTTTGAAGGAAGCTGATGTGACTCTTGATGAGATCGATGCAATTGCAGTTACTTACGGACCAGGTCTGGTAGGTGCTCTCTTAGTAGGAGTCGCTGAGGCAAAAGCCATCGCTTATGGTGCCAAGAAAACACTGGTGGGTGTACACCATATCGAAGGACATATCAGTGCCAATTATATAGAACATAAAGAGTTAGAACCTCCATTTTTATGCCTGGTGGCATCTGGAGGACATTCTCACCTTGTACTTGTCAAAGACTATGGGGAATATGAGATTATCGGAAGAACCAGGGACGATGCAGCTGGAGAAGCATTTGACAAGGTGGCAAGAGCCATCGGTCTTGGTTATCCAGGAGGTCCTAAGGTGGACAAACTGGCAAGAGAAGGCGATAAAAATGCCATCACATTTCCTCGTGCCAAGATTTCTGATAACCCGGATGATTTCAGCTTCAGTGGCTTGAAATCTGCGGTTTTAAATTATTTGAATCAATGTGAGATGAAGGGCGTGGAAGTAAATAAAGCCGATGTGGCAGCCTCCTTCCAGCAGTCAGTCATTGATGTTCTTACGGACCATACTGTGGCAGCCGCCAAACGAATCGGTGTGGATAAAGTAGCGATTGCAGGTGGGGTTGCGTCCAACTCCTCTCTCCGCGAACAGATGAGAGAAGCTTGTGAAAAGAATCATATGACTTTTTATCATCCATCACCGGTCTACTGTACTGACAATGCAGCCATGATTGGTGTTGCCGGATATTATGAATATATCAAAGGGGTGAGTGATGGCTGGGATCTCAATGCCATTCCAAACCTGAAAATTGGAGAAAGAAAGTAAGATATCATGAGTCAGAAAAGAACAACTGCCATCGTGCTTGCCGCCGGGAAAGGCAGCCGTATGGGAGCAGGACAAAATAAAGTATATCTGGATCTTCATGGAAAGCCAGTGATGACCTATGCTTTGGAAGCCTATGAAAAGAGCCAGATTGATGAGATTATTGTTGTGGCCAGTCCGGGTGATGAAGCGTTTGTTGAAAAGGAAATGGTTCAAAAATATGGTTTTTCCAAAGTGAAAAAAGTCGTCGCTGGAGGACGAGAACGCTTTGAATCTGTTTATTTTGGGCTTTTGGCATGTGAAGAGACAAAAGAAGAACATTATATTCTTGTTCATGACAGCGCCAGAGTTTTTATCCGTCCTGAGCAGATCAATGAATGTATTGATGCGGTAGAAAAATATAAAGCCTGTACCATGGCAGTTCCAACGAAGGACACGATTCGAATTATTGATGCGGAAGGGTATCCGGCCCTCACACCTAGAAGAAGCGATGTCTGGCAGATGCAGACTCCACAGTGTTTTATGCTTTCTGAAGGAATTGCAGCTTTTCAGGCAATGATGGAATCCGGGGATAGCGATATCACAGATGATGTCATGGTATTGGAGCGATATGGAAATCGACGTTCAAAAATGATCATGGGAAGCTATGAGAATATGAAATTAACAACACCGGAAGATATGATCGTCGGTGAGATGATTTTGAAGAGATATCTAGGAGATGAAGAATGATTAAAAATACAAACCATTGCATTGATTCCGAAGAAGAATTGAAGTTCGGTCCGATGGCTGAGGAAGAGCTCCTGCCGATCATGGATATGGAAGATGCAGAGGAATATGAAGAAGACGATGAGGATGATGACGAAGAGGAAGAAGAAGATTCTGAGCTCGAAGTTGTAGATGATGAGGACGATGAGCCTAAAAGAAAAGGCCCTTCTTATTGTAATATCTGTCATCGTGGGGAATCCCAGGGTGCCAGCTTAATCCATATGCCAAATAATATGTGTATCTGCACGGATTGTATGCAGCGATCCTTTGATTCCTTTGGCAATGGATTCCCAGGTGCTGGCGTTCAGTTTTTGGATTTATCCAATTTTGATATGAACAGCTTAAAAGACCTGAATTTGGGCGACCTTCTTTCTGGTTCCACCCCAATCAAAAAGCCAAACAAAGCCAAAAAGAAGAAAAAGAAGAACAAAGCAAAAGAGCCAGAGCTGACACTGAAAAATATCCCTGCGCCACATCAGATCAAGGCAAGACTTGACGAGTATGTGATTGGTCAGGATTATGCGAAAAAAGTCATGTCCGTAGCCGTTTATAACCATTATAAACGAGTAATCACTAATACCATGGATGAAATTGAGATTGATAAATCCAACATGCTCATGATCGGACCAACCGGATGTGGTAAAACGCACCTGGTAAAAACTCTTGCCCGTCTTTTAAATGTACCATTGGCTATCTGTGATGCCACTTCTTTAACTGAGGCAGGCTATATCGGGGATGACGTAGAAAGCGTTCTTTCCAAGCTCCTTGCCAACGCAGAAAATGATGTGGAAAAGGCAGAAAGAGGGATCATTTTCATCGATGAGATTGATAAGATCGCAAAGAAGAAAAATACCACAAGCCGTGATGTCAGCGGAGAGTCTGTACAGCAGGCATTGCTGAAATTACTTGAGGGAAGCGAAGTGGAGGTGCCAATCGGTGCCAGTTCCAAAAATGCCATGGTTCCAACTACCATGATGAATACAAGAAATATTTTATTTATTTGTGGAGGCGCATTCCCAGATCTTGAAAATATCATCAAAGAACGTATGACCAAACAGTCATCCATGGGCTTTAGAGCAGATTTAAAAGACAAGTATGACAATGAAAGAAACATGCTTCAGTATGTAAATATTGAGGATCTTCGTAAATTTGGTATGATTCCGGAATTCATCGGAAGACTTCCGATTCTCTTTACCCTCAATCCATTGTCAGAAAATATGCTGGTGGATATCTTAAAAGAGCCAAAGAATGCCATCATCAAGCAATATCAGAAATTACTTGCTTTAGATGAAGTGGATCTTCAGTTCGAAGATGGCGCGCTTCATGCCATCGCAGAGCTTGCCATGGAGAAAAACACTGGTGCCAGAGCTCTCCGTGCTATCATTGAAAAATATATGCTGGATATCATGTTTGAGATTCCAAAAGATGATAATATCGGTCGTGTAACGATAACAGAAGATTATATTAGAAATAATGGTCTTCCATTGATTGAAATGCGACAATTTTTACAATTGCAGCAAAAAAGTGAATAAGGTAAAATAGAACTATAGTTTTTTGTTAAAAGATATGTATTGGGAATTCTTGTGTATAAAAAGGGGGACAAAATATGCAGGATAAGATTAGAGATTTGAACTTAAAGTATTTAAAGAGTTTGTCGGTTCAATTTCCAAACATTGCCAGAGCATCCACAGAGATTATCAACTTGCAGGCTCGTTTGAATTTGCCAAAAGAGACGGAACATTTCATGTCGGATATCCATGGAGAACACGAGCAGTTTCTTCATATTTTAAGAAATGGATCTGGAGCCATCCGCAACAAAATTGAGGATGCTTTTGGGAATACTTTGTCACAAAAGGACAAAAAAAGCCTTGCTGCATTGATCTATTATCCGGAAGAGAAAGTAGAACAGATGAGACTACAGTTAGATGAGGAAGATCTCCTTGACTGGTATAAAGTTTCTCTAAACCGCTTGATTGCAGTATGTAAGGAGAGTTCTGCCAAATACACCAGATCCAGACTTCGTAAAACTTTACCGGAAGATTATGCATATATCATTGAAGAATTATTGAGTGAAAATAACCGTGTCGTTCAGAAGGAAGAATACTACAACGAGATTTTCGATACCATTATCCGTATTAATCGTGCCAAAGAGTTCATCGTATCCATTTCAGAAGCCATTCAGAAACTGGTTGTTCAGCGAATTCATATCATTGGGGATGTATTTGACCGAGGTCCGGGGCCACATATTATCATGGACCATTTGATTCATGATGGCCGTGAAGTTGACTTCCAGTGGGGCAACCACGATATTGTCTGGATGGGTGCTGCATCCGGTTCCTGGGCTTGTATCGCCAATGTTATCCGTCTTTGTGCCAGATATGATAACCTGGATGTTTTGGAAGATGGGTATGGAATCAACCTGATGCCTTTGGCAAGTTTCGCTCTTGATACCTATGCGGACGATCCTTGTGAATTATTTAAAGGAAAAGAAGGCTATGATAAGAGTAGCAATGAGGTTGAACTTAATAAAAGAATGCATAAAGCCATCGCTATCTTACAATTTAAGCTAGAAGGTCAGATTATCAATCGCCGTCCGGAATTCCATATGGAAAAAAGAAATCTTCTGGATAAGGTGGATTATGAAAAAGGTACCATTGCCATCAATGGTGTGGAACATGAGATGCTGGATAAATCTTTCCCAACCATCGATCCTGCAGATCCATATAAGCTTTCTCCAGAAGAAGAAGTTCTTATGAAGAGACTGACTCTGAATTTCAAAAACTGCGATAAGCTTCAGGAGCATATCCGATTTATGTTCAACAAAGGAAGCCTTTATCTTTGCTATAATACTAACTTGCTGTATCATGGCTGTGTACCAATTGACGCCAATGGTCAGTTCCGTGAGGTAATGATTGGAGATAAATATTATAGTGGTAAAGCCCTTTATGATATCCTGGAATATTATACAAGAAAAGGATATTATGAGCAGGAGAACAAAGAAGAGCATCGATATGGCCAGGATATCATGTGGTATATCTGGTCCAATGAAAACTCTCCGGTATTTGGAAAAGAAAAAATGGCAACCTTTGAACGATATTTCCTGGCAGATAAGAGCCTCTCTGAGGAGAAAAAAGATTATTATTATCAGATGATCGATGATGAAGATATGGTTAACCGTATTTTGGAAGAGTTCGGCATGGATGTGGACAATTCCCATATTATCAATGGTCATATGCCGGTAAAAGCCAGAAAAGGAGAATCTCCGGTTCGCTGTGGCGGCAAGGTTATGATCATAGATGGTGGCTTTGCCAGAGCTTATCATAGTACGACAGGTATTTCCGGTTATACTTTGATCTACAACTCCAGAGGACTTCGTCTGGTTGCCCATGAGGCCTTCACTTCCACAGAAGATGTGATCGAGAAAGAGATCGACGTTTATTCCAGTACCGTCATCACAGAGCTTTCCAGAAAGAGAGAGCGAGTTTTTGATACGGAAAATGGAAAGAAGAGCCGCGAAAAGATCAAAGATCTGGAAGAGTTACTTCTTGCATATCGTTCTGGTCTCATTCTTGAAGCAGAATAAAAGATATTGATACATTTTTATATTAAATAATGAAATTAAGAGGGATCCATCAATTCATAATTCGTAATATTTTCCAGATTTTTATGAAAAATATGAATAATATGGATTCCTCATTGTCATTTTCCAGGGATATGTGATATGATATCAACTATATACTGTATTAAAGGACTAAAATGATAAACAATATGATAGAAATATAGGAGGAATCGAAAGATGATTGAATTATTAAAAGGCGGTGCCTATCTTGTCAATGGAACTGAGATTGTGGAAGACAATGAAGAAAGTGCAGCCAAATTAGCAGAACTTATGGGAGGGAATGTACCTTCCAAAGAAGAAGCAAGCAAAGGAACCATCGCATACGGAATCCTCGAAGCACATAATACTGCTGATCAGATGGATAAGCTTCGTATTCGATTTGATAAACTGACATCCCACGATATCACATATGTTGGTATCATTCAGACAGCAAGAGCATCAGGACTTGAAAAATTCCCAATGCCATACGTATTAACAAACTGCCATAACAGTCTTTGTGCCGTTGGTGGAACCATCAACGAAGATGACCACATGTTTGGTCTTACTTGTGCGAAGAAATACGGCGGAATCTATGTACCACCTCATCAGGCAGTTATCCATCAGTATGCACGTGAAATGCTCGCTTGTGGCGGTAGCATGATCTTGGGTTCCGATTCTCATACTCGTTATGGTGCCCTTGGTACCATGGCAATGGGTGAAGGTGGACCAGAATTAGTAAAACAGCTTCTTAACCAGACTTATGACATCAATATGCCAGGTGTGGTTGCAGTGTATATGACAGGTGCTCCAATCAATGGAGTAGGTCCTCAGGACGTGGCTCTTGCCATCATCGGTGCGGTATTTAAAAATGGTTATGTTAACAATAAAGTTATGGAATTCGTTGGACCAGGTGTTGCCAATCTTTCCGCAGATTTCCGTATTGGTGTTGACGTTATGACAACAGAGACAACATGTCTTTCTTCCATCTGGAAAACAGACGCAGCTATCGAAGAATTCTACGCAATTCATGGCAGAGTTGGTGATTACAAAGAACTTAATCCAGCAAATGTTGCTTATTATGATGGCGTCATTAAGATTGACCTTAGCAGCATTCGTCCAATGATCGCTATGCCTTTCCATCCAAGCAATACTTACACCATCGAGGAAATGAATGCAAACCTCATGGATGTACTCCATGACTGTGAACAGAAAGCTTTAGTCAGTCTTGATGGACAGGTAGATTACAAACTGACTGACAAAGTTCGCAATGGTAAATTATATGTGGAACAGGGAATCATCGCAGGTTGTGCCGGTGGTGGCTTTGAAAACCTTTGTGCAGCAGCAGAAATCTTAAAAGGAAGATATATCGGCGCAGATGAATTCACATTAAGCGCTTATCCTGCAAGTACACCAATTTTCATGGAAATGGTAAAAAATGGTACCGCAGCTGATCTGATTGCAGCAGGTGCTATTGTAAAAACTGCTTTCTGCGGACCTTGCTTCGGTGCTGGAGACACTCCATCCAACAACAGCTTAAGTATCCGTCATTCCACACGTAACTTCCCAAACCGTGAAGGCTCCAAGCTTCAGAATGGCCAGATTGCTTCTGTTGCGCTGATGGATGCCCGTTCCATCGCAGCGACTGCAGCAAACAAGGGTTATTTAACTCCTGCGACTGATCTTGATATGGAAATCAAAGGTAAGAAATATTTCTTCGACAGCAGTATTTATGAAAATCGTGTATTTGACAGTCATGGTGTGGCAGACCCATCCGTAGAAATCAAATTTGGCCCAAATATCAAAGACTGGCCAGCAATGAGTGCTTTACCAGAAAATATGATTCTCAAAGTAGTTTCTGAAATTCATGATCCGGTTACTACAACAGATGAATTAATTCCATCCGGTGAAACATCCTCCTACCGTTCTAACCCACTTGGACTTGCAGAATTTACTCTTTCCAGAAAAGATCCTGCCTATGTAGGACGTGCCAAAGAAGTTAGAGAAGGACAAAAAGCTATCGAAGCTGGTAACTGTCCTGCAGAAGTACTTCCAGAAATTAAACCAGTTATGGATGTGATCAAAGCTTCCTACCCAGAAGTTTGCAAAGATAACCTTGGAATCGGCAGCACAATCTTTGCTGTAAAACCAGGAGATGGTTCCGCACGTGAACAGGCAGCATCCTGCCAGAAGGTTCTTGGAGGCTGGGCAAACATTGCCAACGGTTATGCAACCAAACGTTACCGTTCCAACCTTATCAACTGGGGTATGCTTCCATTCTTATATCCGGATGAAAATCTTCCATTTACAAACGGAGACTATCTTTTCATTCCAGAAGTAAGAAAAGCAGTGGAAGAAAAAGCAACTACTTTCCAGGCTTTCGTTGTAAAAGACGGTGAGTTAAAAGAATTTGCACTTAATATGGGTGAACTAACAGATGATGAAAGAGCCATCATCTTAAAAGGATGTCTCATCAACTATAATAGACAGTAATTCCATTTGTTTAAAATGATATAAAATGAAGTGAGATTTAAAAAAGGATTGGTTTTCCCCTAGGAAGGCTGGTCCTTTTTGTATCTTATGACAAAGGCTTATCCTTGTTAAGGATTCTTTGCTCTTTAGTACGGGAAAGTGCTAACTTGTATTGACAAAATTAGGTGAAATGTTATATAGTAGAAATGTTATCCCTTAGAAAAATAACAATTTTTTATCATAGAAAAAAGGAGTGAAGACAATGAAGATTTCAGGCAATAACCTGTTTGTAACGGCAATGAAAAAAGAAGGCGTGGATACTATTTTTGCATATCCAGGTGGTATGGTCGTCAATCTCCTAGATGCACTCCATGATGCTTCCGGTATTGATCTTGTTTTACCTAGACATGAACAGGGATTGATTCATGCAGCAGACGGCTATGCCAGAGCTACAGGTAAGGTTGGGGTATGTCTGGTAACAAGTGGTCCTGGAGCAACAAACTTAGTAACTGGTATTGCCAATGCAAATTATGACAGTATTCCACTTGTTTGTTTCACTGGTCAGGTTCCGGAACATCTTATTGGAAACGATGCTTTCCAGGAAGTTGATATCGTTGGTATTACCCGTAATGTCGCCAAATTTGTAATTATGGTCAGAGACAGAGAGATGCTGGCTCAGAGAATCAAAGAAGCGTTCTACATCGCTCGTTCCGGAAAACCAGGTCCGGTTCTTGTGGACCTTCCAACGGATGTCATGGCAGAACTGGGATCGACTTCTTATCCAACAGAAGTAAGCATCCGCGGATATAAACCAAGCACAGGAGTTCATATTGGTCAGTTAAAACGTGCAATCAGCCTTTTGAAAAAAGCGGAAAAGCCTATTTTCTTAATTGGTGGTGGTGTAAATCTTGCCGGTGCACAGGAAGAACTGACCCAGATGGCAGAGAAGCTTAATGTTCCTGTTATTACAACCGTAATGGGACGAGGTGCCATTGATACAGAACATCCTCTTTATTTTGGCAATATTGGTATGCACGGCTGCTATACAGCCAATCGCATGGCCAACGAATGTGATTTAATGTTCTCCATCGGTTGCCGTTTTAATGACCGTGTAACTGGTAAGATCGCCACATTTGCTCCAAATGCAAAGATTGTACATATCGACATTGAATCTGCAGCGATTTCCAGAAACGTCACCGTAGATATTCCAATCGTAGCCGATGCAAAACTTGCAATTGACAAAATTATCGAACATACCAAACCAATGGAACATACTGACTGGGTGGAAGAAGTTCGTTCCTGGGAAAAAGCATATCCATTGGGAATTGATGTAAAAGAAGGCGTGAATCCACAGAAGATTATGGAAACTTTGAATGAGGTTTATGCAGATCACGACACTATTTTTACATCAGACGTAGGTCAGCACCAAATGTGGGCCAGCCAGTATTTAAGACTAGATGCGACCCATCGCCTTATCCAGTCCGGTGGACTTGGAACTATGGGATTTGGTCTTCCGGCAGCAGTAGGTGCCCAGATTGGCTGTCCGGAAAAAGAATTAGTTTCCATCAGTGGTGACGGTGGCTTCCAGATGAACATGCAGGAACTTGCCACAGGCGTATGTCAGGAGCTTCCTCTTGTTTGCATCGTTATGAATAACACTAAGCTTGGTATGGTGCGTCAGATGCAGACACAGTTTAAAAATGGACGTTATACCATAACATGTCTTGCTTACCATAAATCCTGTAAAGGAAAATGCGGTACTCCAGGTTACGTATGTCCTGCTTATTATCCTGATTTCGTAAAAATGGCGGAAAGCTATGGATCCAAAGGATATCTTGTGGAAAAGGATGAACAGTTGAAATCCACCATCGAAGAAGCCAGAGCGTATGCGATTGAAAACAAAAAACCAGTCATTATTGAATGTCTTGTATCTCCAGATGAAATGGTTCTTCCATGGATTCCAGGTGGCAAGAGCTTTGATGATATTTTATTATAAGGAGGAAACACCATGAGAGAAGTAAGCACAGAAAAAAAACAAAGATGGGTTTCCCTCTATGTGGAAAACCGTATCGGTGTATTAGCAAGAATCTCTGCTTTGATGGCAGGTAAATCATACAATATCAGCAGCATTACTGTGGGAACCACAGAGGATCCTACGGTATCTCGTATGACCATTGGACTGATTTCCGATGATGCAACGTTTGAACAGGCGAAAAAACAGCTGAACCGTTGTGTTGAGGTTATCAAGCTCATTGATATCACGGATGCTCCTACTCATATGAAAGAAATCTTGTTCTTCAAGATTCATGAATGTTCAGAGTTTGAAAAGGGAGAGATCTTCCGTATCGCTCAAGTATTTGGAGCAAAGGCCATTGATTATGGTATCGACAGTGTTCTGCTGGAATGCGTTGCAACGGAAGGAAAAAATAATGATTTGATCAATCTTCTCATGATGAAATTTAAAAATGTCGAGATTGTTCGAGGTGGTATCGTTGCCATCGAATCTATCAGTATGATCGATCGATAGGGAAAAGACTTTATATCATGTGTTTTGCTCCCGCTTTCAAAAGCGGGAGTTTTTTTGCGAAAATTAAAAATGCCGGTGACGAAACCGACATTTTTAATAATAAAGAGAGAAAAGTATGAAATAATTCATCAAAAGCATCTTGTTTTGATGCTTTTACTATATAGTATAAATCTTTATTCTGTGTTAATTAAGTCTGAAGAAATACTGGTGGAAATTCTGAAGAAATTCTTAATAGGGAGAATAAGTGTCTTAGCCTAATTATTAAATATCTGTAATAAAATGCGATGTTTAAACTAGAAAAAAAAGAGAAAAAAAAGCGTATTTTTTAAAATAATATATAAAATTTAATGAAAAAAGAGGTAATCTGTATAATTATATTAAATCAGTTAATACTTTTGTAACATAATGTATTCAAATCTTAAAAACATTCTTGACATTTGTTAAAAAATAAGATATGATTGGTAACAGGTTATGAAAGAGATACTTCATATGTATTAAGTAGTATAGGAAGGAAAGAAAAATGATACTTTCAATGTTAAAAGATAAAGTTACCAATTTAAAATCCTTAATCCTCACACTCATGGTAGTGATCGTGGTGGCTACCACGGTTGTTCCAATGAATGTTCAGGCAGAGGAAACTACAGAGGTAGAATCTGAAGCAAAAGACGACTATACCTTAGAAGGATGGCTTTCCACATGTCAGAAGGTTGGTAGAGACCTGACAAAGTACCATTTTAGATATGGTTCAAAATGTTTGAAATCTTTAGATTCTGCAATTTCCAGAAAAAGAAGATGTAATTGTGCAGCATATGTTTCCTGGTGCATGCAAGAATACGGTATTTTAAATAAAGGCCAGGTAATCTGGTCAAAACATGGCAGAGTTAGCAAACGTTACTCTTCCATGAGTGGTAAAGTAAAATTTATCAATATCAATAGAAGACCAACTCAGGCAAGACTTCAGGCCGGAGATATTGTATGTTGGAAGAGTATCACTCACATGTGTATCTACGCTGGAAGAAACTCAGAAGGTAAAATGATGTGGCTCGATGGTGGTTCTATGGGCTTACGTGATGGTAGAAGAAAACGTAGATATTACTGTTCTGCAGATAGAATGAAAGTTTGCAGTTACTTAAATAAATTTAAAATGGGATATATTATCCGTATTAAAGGACTTTAATTCCCAGATTATTTATCGCCATCATTACGATTTTGATCGTAATGGTAGGCGATTTTTTATTTTTAAAGATGCTTTATGGATTTAAGATTAGACAAGAGCTCTAAATTATGTTATCATGTTGATACTATTATGTTATTTTTTATAATGTGTGCAATAAATATATGTCATTTATCATATTCTTATATGAAATTATTTGATTTGACAAATGAGATATCGTAGCACAACCAATAAGTATTTTTACAAAGGAGGATTCTATGAATTTAAGAAACTTAGCAAAAACTGTTTTTGCAGGTGCCGTTCTTAGTGCAGCTTTATGTTTCGGTACTGTGGCTATGCCTGCAAGTGTTGCAAAGATGGCAACTGTAGAAGCAACAACACCAGAAACACCTTTTTCCGGTGTAAAAAATGGTGTGGTTTATTATGAAGGAAATGTGTACAAAACAGGGCTTTTAAAGAAAGCAGCAGACACAAAATTCTATGTTGTAAAAGAAGGTAGAATTGGCGATGTTTATACTGGTGTTTACACTGGAGCATATGTTGATGAATTAACAAAATCTACAGGCAGATTTAGCAATACTTTCATTAAGAAAGGTTCCCTTGCTTCTGGTGTGGTTTCTCTTAAGTTATATCTTGGAGGCCAGTTTGCAAGCACATTTACCGGATGGCAGGTTGTAGATGGTAAGAGATATTACTTTACCAATGGTGTAGCAGCAGCAAATCAGTTTAAGCTTGTACCAGCTTACACAAATAATGGAAAAAAATACAAATACTACTTCAGAGCAGATGGTCAGGTTTCTGAAAATATGTTCATCGATTATGGCTATTCCAAAACAATCAATTGGTTAAAAAAAGCAAAAGGTGTTAAGAAAACACATATGTTAAGTGTTGACCTTGTTTCTCATAACATGACAATTTATCTTTACGATAAACAGACAAAGGCATTTGATATTCCAGCAAAAGTTACGGTATGTTCTACATCCCGAAAGAAAAATGGTACTCCAGTAGGCCATTGGAGACTGGAAAAAACTTCTGCAAAAAGATGGGTAACTGTAAAAGATTCCAAACCAGTTCGTCGTTATCAGTGGGCAGTTCATATTATTGGAACTCCTACATTATTCCACAGTAGCGCATATGCAACTTTAGGAAATGCTAAGACATTATATGCATTCTACTACAATGGTTTAGGAACAAGCCAGACATCTTACTGCATCCGTCAGCAGGCATGTAATGCGAAGATCGTTTATGACCTTGCAAAACTCACATATAAGAAACAGCGTGTTATGGTAGATATCGGTAGAATGAAAAAAGCCGGTCCATTTGCTAAGATCACATTAGCAAATACAACAGGTAAGATTGCTTCCAAGAGAAAAACAGATCCTACAGATCCAGTACTCTTCCCTAATAATAAATGGTGGAAGTAATCAGAGAAACATGTAAGCTTCTTTAAAGGAATAATCACATAATCATGCCCGTTTGACGGGCATGATTATTGTTGTTTTTTGTAGAAAGATTAAGATAGACAGATTGAGAGAAAAAAGATGAAAACAGGGTTTTCAAGAGATGATACAAACATCGTAAAAGGGGTAGCGATTATCTCCATGATGTTTCATCATTGTTTTGTTACAAATGTAAAATTTGCGAAATATGGTGTTTCATTTGCTCCATTTTCTCAGGGACGACTGATTCAGTTTGCCTTATGGGCCAAAGTATGTGTAGGCATCTTTGTCTTTTTAAGTGCTTATGGTATTACGATTTCTTTGAGAAAATTATATGATGGCAAGAAATACAACAGGGAGAATCTTTCCTGGATGACTGTGAGAAGAATCTGGAAGATCCTTACGGGATTTTGGCCAATTTATATTATTGTTATCATTGGATGTAAAATATGGGCTCCTGCCAGTTTCGCGGTATATAAAAGTGGAATTAGTCGAATTATATATATTCTATTCGATTTTTTTGCTGTGTCAGAAATCTTTGATACACCAAAGATGATCGGGACCTGGTGGTATCTTGGTCTGGCATTTATGGAGATTTTAGTACTTCCATTTTTATATGCCTTTTATCGCCGATATGGCGCATTTATAACAATTACACTCAGTTATTTTTTACCTTATGTCTTAGGTCTCTCTATGACAAATTTTTTGCGCTATCTTCCAACCATGGTGTTAGGAATTTGGTTTGCACAGGATAATTTGTTTCCGGTAATTCGAAGGTGGGAATTACCAAAACTTGGAATACTGATTACACGAATTGTGGAATTTATTTTTCTGTTGGCTGTGATTTTATTTTCCGTGTGGATGAAGACAAGTAAGTTTGGAAAGGCACATACTAATATTTCGGATAGTATTGCACCGATGGCTGTGATTTTATTTACCTATCTCTTCTTATCGGTGGTTCCAATTGTTCGTAATATACTGAAAGTTCTTGGCGTTTATTCCATGAATATTTTCCTGTTTCATAATTTCATTCGAGCAAGATGGTTCGAGGGCTTTACCTATTCCTTCCGATACTGGTGGCTCATTACACTTGTTCTCCTTTTGGACACCTTTGTCTTCTCGGTTATCGTAGAAGTAGTGAAAAAATACAGTGGGTATGAGCGGCTGGTCTCTTACATAGAGGGGCGTTTACAGAAAATGATTATGAAAAAATAAAATTACTATTTGATTATTTTTATGGAGGGATTGGAAAATGCAGCAAAGAAAATACTATGATGAGATTACCATAGCAAAAGGAATAGGTATTTTGCTTGTTGTACTAGGTCACGCCATAAAACAAATCGGAGTGGAAGATTCCATATCGACCACCATTCTTCAGGTGATTTATAGCTTCCATATGCCTTTATTTTTTGTACTTTCCGGCTTTGTCTCCGTGAAGATTCTTTCTTATGAAGGGAAAGAATACGGAAGCTTCCTTAAAAAGCGTGCATGCAGGCTTTTGATTCCATATTTTGTGGTGGGCATTCTGTATCTGCCTTTAAAATATCTTCTTTCCCAATTTGCCAGAAAACCATATGATTTTGCAAATTGCTGGAGATTGATCCTTGGAGAAAATCCAAATACAACTTTGTGGTTTTTATATATTTTATTCCTTGTATCAGTCCTTACCTTACTCTTGGTAAGAAAAAATACACTTCATATTTTTTTGATTTTTGCTGCAGTGCTTTCCGTGCTGACCTTTCATTTTGGCTGGGAAATCAAAGTGACAAAATATTTTTTCTTCTTCCTTCTTGGTATTTATCTTAGAATACATTATGGAGTATGGAAGAAAATGATGGAAAAAGTATGGTTTGTTTTCCTTGCTTTCCTCGTTTTTTTAGCAGGAAATATAGCACTTTATTATGGAATGGAAATGGCAGGATTTTTTACATCCATCTCTGGAATGATTCTGACTCTTGTCTTTTCATTAAAAATTTTATCCATAAAAAAAGAAAAACACGGTATGCTTTACCGTTTTGGGGATGCCAGTATGGATATTTATATTTTATCTGATATTGTTCAGACGGTACTTCGTCTGGCTTTTTGGAATATTTTGCATCTTCCTGCTGTGTTTGTTATGGTTATTTGCTTCGTTGGAGGTATATATGGATCCATAATTGCAGCAAAATGGATTCTTCGGAGATTTTACATTTTCCGTATGTTATTCTTTGGAGAATGGGAACACAGATAATAATACGTGACAAAAATTGAGCATAAGTTGATTATAGCATATAGGAAAGGATAGTATTATGTACTTGAAAAAAATTTGTAAAAAGGTTGCCTGTGTTTTGATGGCTACATTGATGTTACTTCCGGCTATTCCGACAAAAGCAGGTACTGTTACCATTGAAAAATATGTCGATGCATCAGATGCAATTAATCTTTGGGTTGGAGATTCCCGTACGGTATTGATTTATCAGGATTTGATGTATAATGTTCGTGGAAAAGGGTATGCTTCTAGTCTTTTCAAAAAAGGAAGATATATCTATTTGAAATATGGTGATTGTTATGCAGGAAGAGGAACCGGTTATTATTTTGTGAAAAATGCAGATAAAACCATTCGTTCTACGATCAGTCAGCCAGGGAGACAGAATGTAGTATTTGGATCTGGTGTCAATGACATGTGGAATCCGATTTTAAGTCCATTTAAGAAGAGAATCGGAGGAAAACTCGTTTCTGAAAATCCAGAGGTTTTGGCCAGAGAGTATTGGAAATTATATTATAAAAGATATATCAGCAGATATCCGGAAGATAGATTCTATCTCCTTTCTGTCAATCCAGTCTATGGAACGACCAAGTTAGAAGGAACAAAACTGAATAACGCAAAAATTAAGAGATTTAATGCTACTTTGAAAAAATACATTAAGAATTCTCCAATGAAGAATGTGGTATTTGTGGATACTTATAATGACATTTTCATTAAAAGAAAATGGGCTAATTGTAAAAAAGCATATCGATATGCAGCAACTTATCGTAAGCTTCCTGGCTTATTAAAAGAAAGAAATTCCTTCCAGCTCCATTATACCAGAGCAGCTGACCAGGAAATATATCGCTATGTGAATAAGACGATTATTGAAGATAAGTAGATCCCATCCATTTTTGTTTCAATGACATATGATAAAAGGTGAAGTTATGAGAGAAAAGTTATATAACCGATTGCTTACAGGATTATTATTTATTTTGATAGTTTTTAGTGTTTTGGGACTTACCCATACCTTAAAGGCCAATGCATCTACAGCAACTACTGCTACAGAAGTTGCTACAACAACGAAGAAAGCGAAACCAAAACTTGCAGTAACTTCCATTGGGCTTGCAAAAGGAAAAACATACCAGTTAAAGCTATTAAATGCAAGTGGTACCATTAAATGGTCTTCCAGTAATAAAAAAGTTGCTAAAGTAAACTCCAAAGGAAAAGTGACTGCATTGCATCATGGTACTGTAAAAATTAAAGCGGTTTATAAAAAGAAAACTTATACCTGTAAGGTGAAAGTAATCAGTTTAAACTATACGCAAGCAACCATTGGTGTTGGAAAAAAGCTTTCCCTTAAAGTGAAAAATGGAAAGAATACGAAATGGTCTTCCAGTAATACAAAAATTGCCACAGTTAGTTCCAAAGGTACCGTAAAGGCGTTAAAAAGCGGAAAAGTAACCATTACTTGTAAATCAAATAGTGGGAAAATAAAATGTACAGTTTACATTCCTCAAATTGTTGTAAAATCAGAAAAAATTGCAGTAAATCGAAAGGGAACTTTACAGATTTCCAATACAGGAAATGCATGCAAGTGGTCCAGCTCTTTAAAGAGTGTTGCAACGGTAGATAAAAATGGTGTGGTAACTGGCTTGAAAGCAGGAACTGTAACTATCACCTGTAAAACAGGTCTTGCAACTCTGACTTATAAGTTGGAAATCGTGGATCCACTTGACATTGTTACACAAAGAAGTTCCCTGCCATATCCTACGACTAGAAGCAATCAGCCACCTTCTATTAGCGTAAAAATCAACAGTTTTCCAGAAGAAAGAACTTATACTATCTTCCGTCAGAACAGTTCGGAGAATCTTATTTCACAATATCCAAGCTTCATGCCGTGGCATGGTTGTTCGGCTTCTGCTTTGACCACAGTTTTGACAGCCTATGCAGGATATACAGGAACTCCTGCCGATATGATTATGAATTTGGAAAAACAGGTTTTTGGTGAAGATGCCTGGAAGAAGAATTATGATAAATATAGCAGTAGCTCCAGCTTAGATTTGTCAAGGCCGATCAGCCAGTATGGTATGACACAAGTTCTCACCCGAAAAGGTGTAAAACACCGTTATGTAAGAACCTTTACCAAGGAAGAAGCAAAAGTGGAGATTGAGGATCACTTAAAAACTGGTAATCCAATCATTTTTGTTGCCAGCGCCAGTGATGGAAAGTCCACAAAGTTTACTACTAGCTACCATACTATGGTTATGCTTGGAATGACAGAAACAGATCAGGTAATTATTGCAGATTCTGTGGATCGAACCAAAGAGAACTTTGGATATGATACCAGAATTAAATATTCCACAATCAATGAAATTATTAATTTCATATTTGCCTGCACCAATCCAACATCCACATCCAAGTATTGGAATGGTCGAGAGGGATGCGGCGGATATATTTTGATTAACCCAATGTAAAAGGAGAAAGACTGATGAAGTTTCGAAAGAGTCTTATTGCTTTGGCCTGTTTCATGGTACTTTCCTTTGTGACAGCGCCTGTTGTAAATGCGGCAGACTTCGTAGCAACACAGATTACTACACCGGAAGCATCTTTGCCAAAAGAAACAGACGAAGCTAAAACAATCGTAAAGATTAATAGTAAAAACGGATATCGTACATTCAAAATTTACGGGCAACATAGAAATCCTTATAAGAAGGATAAATACCTTGAAATGCATGGTTGTGCTTTATGTTCTTTGACCACTGGTCTTGCAGCCTACCTTCCAAATAAATTTGGAAATTATACACCTTATCAGGTTCGCACCAAAGTGGAAAAGAAGGTTTTTGGAGCAAAGATTTACAAAGCAAACTATTCCAAGAAACTTCGTAGTCAGATGCCGGTTTCTATGTATGGAATTTCAAAAATATTTAAATCCATGGGGATTAAAACAAAGTATGTTCGGAAGTTTTCCAATGCCAGTGCAGAAAAAGAAATTGAAACACATTTAAAAACTGGAAACATCGTATACATTGAAAGTAATGATCGTCCACAGGTGAATGGAAAATACGGAAAATGTACAAAAAAATGGTCGAGTTCAAAACATACCATGATTCTGTTGGGAATGACCGATACAGGCAAGGTGATCGTATCAGATTCCTCTGATCGTAAATGGTCCAAAAAGAATCAAAGAATCAAATACACAACTGTTAAGGAAATCGTATCCTATTTGATTCCTTGTAAATCTTCAGCAAAAACGTGTTATTTTTCGAAAACAGCAGCTTGCGGTGGATATGTTTTGATCAACCCACAGAAATAAAATCGGAATGTAGAATATAAAAGAGATTCCCTGGGAATCTCTTTTTGTCGATTATATAAAAAGGAGAAAAATCCCATTGGAGGGTAGATATGAATAATATTTTTATAGTATTAATGATTGTCAGTTTTTTGATAACTACAGGATATATATTTTTTATGGTGAAAAGAAAGAGAGATACCATGGTTCTTGAATATCATTTAGTATGGTGCTTCCTTCTTTCTTTCATGGCTTATTATGTAGTCAGCATGGTGACTATGAAAAAGTTTTTACATTATGAGATAACAAAAGCATTAATTAAAACAGTCACATTCGAAGAACTGACTGTTTATGTTGGATTTATTCTGATCCCGGCTACTCTTTTCCTTTTAGCAACAGTAGTAGTTTCTGTCATGAACTGGAAGAAAATGAAACAGAAAAAAGGGATGATTGGGAGAAAGGGATTGGTACGTTCTGTGGATGGATCTTTGACAAAAATTGCCGAAAAGCATCCATATGTTGTTTTCTTTTTCCTATATACCATTCTATTTGCAATAACTGCCTTCTTATTTTTCTCTGCTTTGATTGGTAGTAAAAAGTCATTGATCTGGACCATTGATGGTATGCCACAGTACGTTCCATATCTGAAATATACTGGAGAATACTTAAGAGAAGGAATTCGAACCATTGCAAGAGGCGATATTTCTTTGAAAATGTTTGACTTTAATATTGGTATGGGTGAGGATATCACAACAGCTCTACGAACTCATTTTACTGAATTGGTCAGTGTGTTTATTCCTTCAGCTAAGACAGCAGAATTTTATGATTATTTAATGATCGGAAGATTTTATCTTGCCGGATTGTCCTTTGCTGTATTTTGTCGATATCACAAAAAACCATGGATGAGTACCATGATTGGTAGCTTAATCTATGTATTCAGTGGATTTACCTTGAATTTTGGAGTGAGACACCCAATTTTCAGTGCACCAATCATTTATTTACCACTTTTATTGGTGGCAATCGATCGATTGATTAAAGATGGAAAATGTCTGCTTTATGCTTTGTTAGTTGGAATGTCTTTATTTTCCAACTACTATTTCCTCTATATTAATACCTTTGCCATGGGTATTTATGCCTTGATTCGTTTCTTTAGCATCCATAAAAAAGAAAGAATCCGAGAGTTTTTCTTGATGATGATTCGTATTATCAGCTCTTATATTCTGGGGTGTGCCATGGCATCAGTTGTGTTTTTGCCAACGTTGATTCGAACTTTATCATCGGAGCGTGTGGGAAGTGGTTCATCCAGAATCTTGACAGAAAGTCTTTGGAATTATGGAGATAAGCGCCTGATCAGGATCTTTATTTCTTCCATTGCTGGAAAATATACAGCAGGCTATACCAGTTATTTTGCATGTGCAGCCATTGTATTGCCAGCGGTTGCAGCTTTGCTTCTGGGATCGGTTCGTAAAAAACTTGGTGTCAAGATTGCATTTGTTTTGGAAGTGATATTCCTTTCTGTTCCGGTTTTTGGTTTCATTTTTGCCGGATTTAGTAATACAAATAATCGATGGGCATATGCAGTAGTTTTCACCATGGCTTATATTACTGTAGAGATGGTTGAAGATCTCAGAAAACTTCATTTTCTGCAGATACTAGCAGTGATTGCAGTGGCTAGCTTATACTATTTTATCTATAAGATGCATTTTGCAAACAATCAGGATATTCGCATGTCCATGATTATTCTTGCGGTAACAGTAGGGCTCCTTTTATTTGCAAATATTGCCAAAAATATGAGCCGTTTACAATATAGCATTCTCCTCATGTTCTGTGTCATTCTTTCCTTATTTGTTCATGGAAGATATATGTTTGACGGAGGGAAAAGTCCATTTAAAACAGCTTTTATGGATCGGAATGTTTTTGACTCGAAATTTAGTCAGTCAAGATATCATAATTTTGCAGAGATTGAAGATGAGGATTTCTATCGATGCGATACTTATCTTACATGGGACTATTATGAAAATACTCCTCTGCTCTTAAAATACAATGGTACATCCATGTATAACAGTATTTTAAATAGTGCGGTAATTAACTATCATCGTGAACTTGACAGTATTGGAATCAGCGCAGTTCACCGTTATTATGGACTGGATGGCAGGACTACTCTTGAAAATCTTGCTAATGTTAAATATTATATGACCGAAAAAGGAAATGATGGAATCGTTCCTTATGGCTTTAAAAAAGCCAGTGGACTAGGAGATGATAACTATGACATCTACCAAAACAAAAACATGCTTCCAATTGGATATACCTATGATTCATATATGCCAAAGAGTGAATATGAAGAACTTTCTTCTTTAGAAAAACAAGAAATGCAGATTCGAAGCGTGGTAATTGATACAGAAAAGCAGGAAGAGTTTGTTGATGGATTGACAGCATATGCAGGAGAAAAACCTGCACAGATAGAAAGTGAAAAAATCAGTGAATTTACTTGTGAGGATGGCGTAGAATTTGAAGATGGTAAGATCCATGTGGAAGACAATGAAACAGGTTTTACTTTCAATATTCCAAGAAAGGCCGGCTATGAAGCTTATCTTGCCTTCCACAATCTTGAGACCAATAAAACTCGTGCAGTGGTAAGAGTAGATTGCGGTGGTTATCGCAAAAAATTAGTGGCGCGTTCAGATAATGAAGTTTACTCCTTAAAACGATCCGATTTCCTTGTGTACCTTGGATATTCTGAGGAAGATGGAGAGGATAACATTCGTGTATCTTTTGAAACCCATGGAGATTACGGATTAGAGAATGTTGAGGTTCAATATTTATCCATGGATGACTATGAAGAGGTTCTTGCCGATCGTCAGGAAGAAGCACTTGAGAACGTTGTCATTGGAAAGAATGAAGTAAAAGGTGATGTCAGCATTACCGGCAATAAGGTAATGGCTTTCTCCATTCCTTATTCCAAAGGATGGAAAGCTTATGTGGATGGAAAAGAAACGGATCTTATCAAGGTGAACACCATGTATATGGGAATTCGTCTTGGCGAGGGAGATCATACCGTTCGTCTTTCCTATGTAACGCCTGGATTTATTCTGGGACTTGCTGTAACTGGAGTTAGTGTGCTCATCTTTTTATTGCTTTGTTTTTTTCACATGCTTCGTATGCGTACAATCCGAAAGAGAAAGAAGCAGAGAAAAATGAAAGCAAAACAAAAAACAAAAAATAGATCATTAAAGAAATAGCATATTATAATAAGAAGAAATGATGCAGCGAAGAGATCCTTTGCTGCATCTATTTCTAATCTGCTTCACGTGATCTGATGCAGATAAAAGCCCTGGAAGCAGATTGGATTAGGATAAATATACAAAAAAGATAGAAAATGTGTTGATTTCATACCATTTCTTCCGAAAATGAAAGGAATAGATTGACTTATTATCCTCGGTTGTGATATAGTAGATTGGCGATGGAATAGGTCTTTTTTTTATGCCTAAATTGTTCTGTAGATTAAGGCAACAGTCTACAGACAAAACATCCGACTTTTTATAAGTCACACAAAAATAACAAATTGGAGGTGGAAGCAGTGCGCGTACGAATCACATTGGCATGTACAGAATGTAAACAGCGTAACTACAATACAACTAAGGAGAAAAAAAATCATCCTGAAAGATTAGAAACAAACAAGTATTGTAGATTCTGCAGAAAACATACTGCACACAAAGAAACAAAATAATCTGACCAGATTTTAAGGAGTGATAACATGAACGATGAGACAAAGAAGACGGGAATCAAAAAATGGTTTCAGGGCCTTCAGGCAGAGTTTCATAAAATCAGCTGGCCAGATAAGGATACGCTCATTCGAGAAACTATGACTGTAACGGTTGTGTCCGTTGTCCTCGGTATTATCATTGCTACCCTGGATATGATTCTTCAGTATGGAATTAATTTTTTGGTCTAAGGGAGGATGGAAGATATGTCAGAAATGAACTGGTATGTAGTCCACACTTACTCAGGCTACGAAAACAAAGTAAAAGCTAATATTGAAAAGACGATTGAAAACAGAAACTTACAGGATCAGATACTTGAAGTAAGAGTTCCTCTTCAGGAAGTCATCGAAATGAAAGGTGGCGTGAAGAAGAACGTAGCGAAAAAGATGTTCCCAGGTTATGTACTCGTTAACATGATCATGAATGACGATACATGGTATGTAATCCGTAACACAAGAGGTGTTACAGGTTTCGTTGGACCTGGATCTGAGCCAGTGCCTTTGACAGAAGCAGAGATGAGAAATCTCGGAATTGCTCAGGATGATGCAAATATCGAGATCGAAATCGATTTTGAAATCGGCGATCTTGTAGAAGTTATCTCTGGTGCATTGCAGGATCATCAGGGCATTGTAAAGGATATCAACATGAATAAACAGACTGTAACCATCGAAACAGAAGTATTTGCAGACTGTATCAACGATGTTGAAATCGGATTTTTAGATGTAAAGAAAGTGTAAATGTCTAAAAGACATTAAAACCGTGGGAGGGTATTCCCCGTAATTACCACAATAGGAGGTTAGCTATCATGGCAAAGAAAGTAACAGGTTATATTAAATTACAGATCCCAGCAGGTAAGGCAACTCCTGCACCACCTGTAGGTCCAGCATTAGGACAGCATGGAGTGAATATTGTTCAGTTTACAAAAGAATTCAACGCTAGAACAGCAGATCAGCCAGGCATGATCATTCCAGTAGTTATCACTGTATACCAGGACAGAACATTCAGCTTCATTACAAAGACTCCACCAGCAGCAGTTTTACTTAAAAAAGCTTGCAACATTCAGTCTGGTTCCGGTCAGCCTAACAGAACAAAAGTTGCTTCCATTTCTAAAGATAAAATCAAAGAAATCGCTGAACTTAAGATGAAAGATCTTAATGCAGCATCCATTGAAGCAGCTATGAGCATGATTGCAGGTACTGCAAGAAGCATGGGCATCACTGTAGAAGACTAATTATCGCTGATAATTTTGAGGCTTCTGGCATAATGGTGGAAGCCTAGCACCAAAATTTAC
>JAUNNI010000131.1 GCA_030531555.1 Eubacteriales bacterium
GATATTTCCAGGAAAAAGTCGATTCATGTCCAAATCAAATGCTGGGATTCCACGGGTAATGGAATCAATACCCAATGGATTCATGGCAGGATAAACGTCAACGATCCCTTTTAGTTTATTTTTTTCTTTTTTAATGCGGCGCAGCAGCTCAAAACAAACATACTGCCCCTCCAATTCGTCCCCGTGAATTCCGGTAACGATACTGATTCTTTTTGCGTTTTCCGGAAGATCATCCGGCTGCAGACGCATTTTTTTAATCTCCAGAACCTCATCAACAGGAAGTCCTACGGAGGCGATTGTTTTAACCATTTTCATTCCTTTCTTTCACAATAACGGTCACTTCTTGCTGTTCTGTGGCAAATCCTTTATAGATTCCCTTATTCATCTTACAGTCCTGGGCATCTTTTCCGATGCTGACATCAATATATTCATCGTTAACCCAGCGATGGTTGGTTGGATCAATCTCATAGCTTCGGCCAGTATGAGAATCCAATACGCGTACCCATGCATGAGAAGCCCCTTCTCCCACCATATAACCTGCCACATAGAGGCAAGGTATCTGGAGAGAGCGGCAAATTGCCAGCATAATATGGGCATAATCCTGACAAACACCCTGTTTTTGTGCAAAAGCTTCTGCGGCAGTAGTATGGATTGTCGTGCTAGCTGGAACATAAAGCATGCACTGATAGATTTCTTCCATCAGTGCATAGATGTAATCTGTAAAATGAATGGGATCTGTTTTTAGTTGTTGTCGATATCGATCCGCCAGAAGAGCCATTTCGTCCGAACATCCAGTGAGCGATGTCGGATAATCTGCATAAGCAAATGTTTTTTCTTCTTTTTCTATCATGCCTTCTCGATGGACAGTTGCTTCTCCTTCAATCACTACAGAAAAATTATCGTGTAGCTTTTCTGATTTACCATAAATATACTCATTTTCGAAAGAATCTTTCCCAAAGGAAATCCAGGAAATCGGTTGAATCTCCGTTTTTCTCACTTGGATTTCCTGACGGCAGCTCGTTTTTGGAATACATTTTATGGTAAAAGAATGTCCACCAACAAAGTCCGAAAAAGACACATCCATTTTGTAGCGAAATAACAATTCTTTCATAATATTCCTATTTATTTCGATGATTAGAAATCCAAAATCTGTTCTAATGCAATCATCATGTTCTGTTTTCTTTCCATTTCTTCAATCTCTGGATGATCCTCTTCTTCACAATATAAGAAGTAAGATAAACGGATCATTGCATGGTTGGAGAAATCAAGACCGGACAAACGGATACGAGACTGAAGTTTCTCAAATTCGGAGAACATGGCAATCTCTGAGGAGCCCAATCGTAAATAAAGATCGATTCGCTCCATGCTCTTTCCGGTTTTAATGATGTTTCTAGTGTCACTCTTGATAATAAAGTCATCGGCGCATGCCCAAAATGCCAAAAGCATATCTAACACGTTCTGAAGCTCTAAAAGAGGAGCTTTCGAGCGGGAGATTCCAGACATCTTATCGATGGCAAGCTGCAGATAAGATAACGTTTCTGTGCCAATCTCATCACGGAGTAAAATCGCATTATCATAAGCACGTAATAAATTGCTGATGATGGAATCCGGATTGTCGCGGTCATAAATGTAATTATGTGCAAACTGCTCGTTGGATGTATAGATCACCGGAATATTTAGCTTCTTACAAAATTCGCTGTACTGATCTTCCTCTGTGTCGATCATTTTATCAAACTGAACAAAAAATTTACGGATGGTTGTGTATACACGCTCTGTGTAGCGTCCAAGCCATAAGAGATTATTGGCTTTTTCTAACGAGATAATACCCATGTGTCTTTAAATCCTCCTCCCTGTGATGAGTTAACGATAAAGGAATCTGGCACTCTGGAGAAACGAGTCAGGCCACTTGCCCATACCTTAGTTTCCTCACCACTTAATACAAATGCACGAAGATCTGCCTTTCTAGGAACAATCTCGCCATTGTCTTCAATTTCGATATCTAAGAAGTCGATGACTTCCTGAGCAATAAATCTTCTCCGTTCTTTTCTTACGGTTTCTTTGAATTTTTCCAATTCTTCTGGAGATAAAGAGCTACCGAAGATAACGCCATATCCACCTGCTTCTGCCACATCTTTGATTACCAGTTTATCGAAATGTTCCATGACATATTCAAAATCTTCATCATAAAATGGCAGATATGTTGGCGCATTTTTCAGAATTGGCATCTCATGGAGATAGTATTCAATCATTTTTGGAACGAAATAATAGATACCTTTATCATCTGCAATACCATTTCCTGGTGCATTGATGATAGCTACATTACCTTTTCTATAGATATCCATGATATGAGGAACACCAATCAGGGATTCTTCTTTGAAGGTCATAGGATCTAAGTAATCATCAGAAATACGGCGATAAACCGCCCCAACCTTCACATCATTTCCATGGAAATCTTTATAATAGAGATATTCTCCTTTTACCGTCAGGTCAGAGTTATTTACCAAAACAGCTCCTGTCTGTTCTGCCAGATAGGAATGTTCAAAATATGCTGCATTATAACGGCCTGGTGTCAGGATAACATTGATGCCGCCTGTGTTGGAATAATCCATCACTTCACGAAGCATCTGTGCATAGTTACGGTTATCCACAATCTTATGTTCACGGAAGACCTGTGGAGCCGCACGACGGCATAAGCTGCGGGCGATCATTGGATAAGAAGCCCCAGAAGGTACTCGCAGGTTATCCTCTAAGATATACCAGCTCTGATCTTTGGCCTGTACCAGGTCAATACCGGAAATATGGCTGAAGATTCCATGAGGAGGCATGATACCTTCGCATTCTTTCAGATAACCAGGGGAAGAGAAAATGAATTCTTCTGGAATGATTCCATCTTTCAAAATCTTTTTCTCACCATAAATATCACCAATAAACATATTGAGTGCATCTACTCTTTGTTTAAGGCCGGCATTCAATTCATCAAATTCTTCTGGTGTAATAATTCTTGGAATCGTATCAAATGGAAACAACTGTTCTTTAAAAGTACCATTTTTATAGATACCGAACTTCACACCGTATCTTGCAAGCAAATGGTTTATCGACTCATTGTAGTCTAACAAATCAATCATCAACATATCCTCCATATACTTTCTAAACTCTAATTCTTCTTCTTTTCCGAAAACTTATATAAAAAAAGAAAAGGACGTAATGCAATCTTGCAAAACGTCCTTGTTTCTATTAAATAATAAGTCAAAAATGAATTATTGTCAATAGATATATTCATATGATTATGTATTGCACCACAGATGGCAATATGACTGAGTCTGTGTTGCAAAATTTTCTGTTTTTAAAAGTTTCCTAATCTGCTCCTTGGTAAACCAGCCGGCATGAATCTCCTCATACTCAGAAGAACTCTTTTTGAAATCTCCGGAAGCTGTTCCAATGATACATGCGGTCTTTTCATTGGAAATTCCGATGGCAGTATAGCTGTCCCTGCTGATATGTTCAATATGATCTAAAGTAAGACCTGTCTCCTCATAAAGTTCTCTGGCACCCGCTGCCTCAATGGTTTCTCCTTCATCAATAAAACCAGCAGGAAAATTATATACCCAATCGGCAACCGCAAGACGGTATTCTTTATTCAGAAGAATGCGGTCTTTTTCTTTATTGGTCATAATTAAAGTAATGGAATCGGTTGGTTCCTCCTGCAGTTCCTTCACATGTTTCAGATTTTTGTTACGACTGATAATCTCATAAGTCTTTTCATTGTTATTCTCTGTTTTGTAATATAAACGATATCTGGCAAATCGATAACTGTCCTCAAGCTTCTTAAAAAATAAAAACTCCATTTTAATAACCCTCAATTCATCCTCAAAGTTATATTAATCGTTAATATTGTCACAATGTAATTACGTAACGGCTTCTTATATTTTCTAATACAAGAGTATATCACATTTTATCTATTTGTCTTTATTTTCTATATCGATTTTTCTATAGTTTT
>JAUNNI010000049.1 GCA_030531555.1 Eubacteriales bacterium
CTCTGGTGCCCGTGGTTCTAACCAGCAGATCAAACAGCTTGCTGGTATGCGTGGTCTGATGGCCGATACATCTGGTCGTACCATCGAGCTCCCAATCAAGTCCAACTTCCGTGAAGGTCTTGACGTACTGGAATACTTCATTTCTGCGCATGGTGCTCGTAAAGGTCTTTCCGATACAGCGCTTCGTACTGCCGACTCCGGTTACTTAACAAGACGTCTTGTAGACGTTTCTCAGGAACTGATCATCCGCGAACAGGATTGTTGTGCAGATGAAGATTATATTCCAAATATGGAAGTTGCAGCGATCATGGACGGAAAAGAAACCATCGAATCTCTCGAAGATCGTATTTCCGGCCGTTTTGCAGCAGAAGATTATGTAGATGCGAATGGTGAAATCATCGTCAATGCAAACTGCATGATCACTCCAAAACGTGCAGCTGCTATTGTTGCTGCAGGTTATGAAAAAGTTAAAATTCGTACCATGCTTTCCTGTAAATCCCAGAATGGTGCTTGTTCCAAATGTTATGGTGCAAACCTTGCAACTGGTCAGGCTGTTCAGGTTGGTGAAGCAGTTGGTATCATCGCAGCTCAGTCTATCGGTGAACCAGGTACACAGCTTACAATGCGTACATTCCATGCCGGTGGTGTAGCCGGTGATGATATCACACAGGGTCTTCCTCGTGTCGAGGAACTTTTTGAAGCACGTAAGCCAAAGGGTCTTGCTATTATCACAGAAATCGCTGGTATTGTTGAAATCAAAGAAACAAAGGACAAAGGCGAAGTAAAACGTGAAATCATCGTAAAAGGTGAAGAAGAAGCAAAATCCTACGATATTCCTTACGGCGCTCGTATCAAAGTTATGGAAGGTACATACCTTGAAGCTGGTGATGAACTGACAGAAGGTTCTGTAAATCCACACGATATCCTCAAGATCAAGGGCGTTCGTGCTGTTCAGGATTACATGACACGAGAAGTTCAGCGTGTATACCGTCTCCAGGGTGTAGATATCAACGATAAACATATCGAAATTATCGTTCGTCAGATGCTCAAGAAGATTCGCATCGAAGAACCAGGTGATACAGATTATCTCCCAGGTTCCCTTGTTGATATTCTTGAACTCGAAGAAAAGAATAGAGAACTCGAAAAAGAAAATGCAATCATCGAAGAGGAAAATAAACTTCTTCCAGAAGAAGAACAGAAAGAATTAAAAGCATATGCTTATGGTTCCCAGACATTACTTGGTATCACAAAAGCATCCCTTGCTACAAATTCCTTCTTATCCGCAGCTTCCTTCCAGGAAACAACAAAAGTACTTACAGATGCAGCAATCAAAGGTAAGATCGATCCATTGATTGGTCTGAAAGAAAATGTATTATTAGGTAAGCTTATTCCTGCTGGTACAGGCTTAAAGAAATACCGCAATCTTACATTAGAATCTGAAGCAGCTGCAATTGCAGAAGATGTAGAAGCATACGATGATTATGATGAAGATCTTGATTTAGAAGAAGTTCTTGATTCCGAAGAAATGGATGAAGAAACAGAAATCATGATTGAAGAATAATTCATAATTCTTGAATGAGTCTGTCATATGATAGGGATACCATTTTGGTATCCCTTTTCTTTTTGATTAGGCAGAGTAGGAATATTTTCTTTCATGAAAGTAATATATTAATTATTATATATTTATAAAGAATATAAAAGTATATCTCAAGGACAAAAAAGTGCATTTATTATATATTTATAAAAAGTATAATAGAATCATACAAAAACTTATTTGGAATTTCTAAAGCCGATGCGATTTTCAAGGAGGATTTATGAAAGAATTGTATCAGAAAGAGCATATTGTTCAGACGGAGTATAACACCTATGAGCTATGCTATGGCATACACCAGATAAGAGAAGAAGATATGGATCTTTATGGAATATCCATATCTCAGTATGAGAGTACGAATCAGAGAAAGAAATTGTTTGATGAGGCCATGATTAAGGCTTTTTCAGATAATTTACAAGATACCAGAGCCTTTTTTGATCTATTGGTGAACGAGACTGTTTTTCCAGTTCATCTACTCAGTGTTGCCGATGATTGGCATGGTCAGATTGAGTATTGATATTTCGTCTCCTTTTTTGAATCACTTTATGATATACTAATGGAAATACCGGATGGAGGTCCTATATGATAAGACATAAAGCGATTTATGCGCCTGGTAGCGGAGAGATTGTTGAGAAAAAGTCACGATTTATCGCTCATGTTCAGTCTGTTGAGACTGTGGAAGAGGCGCAGAATTTCATTGAGGAGATTAAGAAAAAATACTGGGATGCCCGTCATAATTGCTCTGCTTTTTCAGTGGGTGTTGATCAGCCGTTGACCAGATTCAGCGATGATGGTGAACCAGGTGGAACAGCTGGAAAGCCTATTTTGGAAGTAATTCTTGGAAGCGAAGTCCGCAATATCGTTATCGTAGTGACAAGATACTTTGGTGGAACCCTTCTTGGAACAGGTGGATTAGTTCGTGCTTATACGGAGGCATCGAAACAAGGACTTTTGAACACTACGATCGTGGAGAAGATACCAGGAATTCGACTTCTTATTTCCACAGATTATACAGATCTTGGCAAGATTCAATATTTACTTGCTCAGAATGATGTGATGATTGAGGACTCTATTTACACAGACCAAGTGACCATAAAGGCCCTTGCTGATGTAGAACTCAAGGATATGATCTGTAAAAAACTCGTGGAAGCGACCAGTGGAAGAGTCCAGATTATGGAAGACGATATGGTTTACTTTGGAGAAGCAGCTGGCGAAAAACTTGTTTTTCCAGAATAGTTTTTCAAATTTAGAAAATGATTTTTACGAAAGAAAAAGGCTATAACACTATTTCCTTAGTGCAAAGTAGAAGAGAGAAATACCGAAGTGTTTTTACGATTCATTCTACCTACTGGGGAAGGAGTGCCATAGCCTTTTTCTATTCTATAAATGATTTTGAAAATAATATTTCAAAAAAGATATTTTTTTGTAAAAATTATGAGTTTCCATTACGTTTTGCACGGTAACGTAATGTTGGATCCAAAATTTTCTTACGAAGACGGATATTAGAAGGTGTAATCTCCAAAAGCTCATCAGTGTCGATGAATTCAAGAGCCTGCTCTAAGCTTAAGATTCTTGGTGGTGTTAATTTTAATGCTTCATCGGAGCCGGATGCACGTGTGTTTGTCAATTTTTTTGTCTTACATACATTTACTTCAATATCGTCTGTTTTTCCGTTCTGACCAACGATCATACCGGAATAAACTTTTTCGCCAGGACCAACAAAAAGTGTTCCACGTTCCTGTGCATTGAAGAGACCATAAGTGATGGTTTCTCCTGATTCGTAAGCAATGAGAGATCCTTGTTTACGGTACTGGATATCTCCCTTGTAAGGACCATAACCATCAAATAATGTGTTAAGGATACCAGTTCCTTTTGTATCTGTCATGAATTCACCACGATAACCGATCAATCCACGGGATGGAATAGAGAATTCGAGACGAGTGGAGCCGGAGCCGGACATGGACATGTTCTGAAGTTCCCCTTTTCTTTGGCTGAGTTTTTCAATAACAACACCGGAGAATTCATCTGGAACATCAACGATCACGTTTTCCATAGGTTCTGTTTTCTTGCCTTTTTCATCCGTGCGATAAAGTACTTCAGCTTTACTTACAGAGAATTCGTAGCCTTCACGACGCATGTTTTCAATCAATACAGAAAGGTGAAGTTCTCCACGGCCAGATACTTTAAAAGAATCCATGTTTTCCATTTCTTCCACGCGAAGACTTACATCAGTATTTAATTCACGGAAGAGACGGTCGCGAAGATGACGGGATGTGACATATTTTCCTTCTTTTCCGGCAAGAGGACTATCGTTAACCAAAAACTGCATTGCAATCGTAGGCTCAGAAATCTTCTGGAATGGGATAGGCTGAGGGTTGTCTGGGGAACAGAGAGTATCACCAATATGAATATCGGAGATTCCGGAAATCGCTACAATTGAACCAACAGTTGCTTCGGTTACTTCAATCTTTTCGAGACCTGCGAATTCATAAAGCTTACTGATACGTACTTTTTTATTGATGGATTCATCATGATGGTTTACCAGAAGAACTTCCTGATTTACTTTGATGGAACCATTTTCTACTTTACCAACACCGATACGACCAACATATTCGTTGTAATCGATGGTAGAAATCAATACCTGAGTGTCAGCATCCGGGTCACCGGTTGGTGCAGGGATGTGTTTGATGATTGTCTCGAACAATGGATTCATATCTGTTCCATTTTCGCTAAGTTCCAACATGGCGATGCCGGCTTTTGCGGAAGCATATACGAATGGGCTGTCTAACTGATCATCATCGGCATCTAATTCAAGGAATAATTCAAGAACCTCGTCCATAACTTCCTCTGGGCGAGCTTCCGGACGGTCAATTTTGTTAACACAAACGATTACCGGATGATTTAATTCCAGCGCTTTCTTTAATACGAATTTGGTCTGTGGCATTGGTCCTTCGAAAGCATCAACCACGAGGATAACACCATCTACCATTTTAAGAACTCGTTCAACTTCGCCACCGAAGTCAGCATGTCCTGGGGTATCGATGATGTTGATTTTAACACCATCATAATTTACTGCTGTATTTTTAGATAAAATAGTAATTCCACGTTCACGTTCAATGTCGTTGGAATCCATGACACGTTCAACAACTTCCTGGTGTGCGTGGAAGGTACCACTCTGTTTCAGAAGCTCGTCAACTAATGTAGTCTTTCCATGGTCTACATGGGCGATAATGGCCACGTTACGAACATCTTCTCTGGAAATTTTCATAAATTGCCTTCTTTCTTTCATATTTGCATTATATTACATATGATTACTCTAATTTAAACCTAATTATTCTATCATATAGAGGGCAAAGAAACAACAAAAACTCGGAAAAATCATGACAAAAGATGAAAATCACAGGGTCTGTCAGCGTTTTGGGTTGACTTTTTATTACAGAATTATTATACTGAATACGTTTTAGTTTAGCATGTTAATTCTATGTAGTATCACATTCCTCGTATTTTGCAGACCTTTGATTCAAAAGATCGTAGTAATCAGATCATCCTTCGACTTTATGAGGATGGAAAAACATACGAAAACAAAATTAAGTTTTGTAAAGTACTATATGGGAGGTCTTTAACATGTCAGACAGAATATTTGATAATAACCAGGCAATCGTTGAGGGAGAAATCATCTCCGATTTTGAATTTAGTCATGAAATGTTCGGGGAAGGTTTTTATATGGTGAAGCTGAGAGTGAGCAGGCTCAGTGTTTCCGCAGATATCATTCCACTTCTTATATCAGAAAGACTCATCGACGTTCGAGAGTCCCATCTGGGTAGATTTGTGGAAGTCAGAGGACAGTTCCGCTCTTTTAATGAAAGAGGAGAAGATGGAAATCATTTGATTTTATCTTTATTTGTCAAGGATCTTGTTTTTCTGGATGAACTTAATGATTGTAATCCAAATTCCATTTTTTTAGATGGCTATATCTGTAAAGGACCTGTTTATCGTACAACTCCTCTTGGAAGAGAAATTGCCGATATTCTTTTGGCTGTGAACAGAGCTTATAGTAAATCAGACTACATTCCCTGCATTTGCTGGGGAAGAAATGCCCGCTATGCCGGTAGCCTTCCTGTAGGTAGCAGAGTTCAGCTGTGGGGAAGAATCCAAAGTAGAGAGTATATTAAGAAGGTTGAGGATAATAGCATAGTATCACGTGTGGCTTATGAGATTTCTGTGAATACAATGGAATGCTTTGAAGATATGCTTCCAATACAAAGCCGCGTGGCGGAATCTGGAAATGGTTATATGGAATGCTAATACAGGCTGCTCAGTTTGAGCAGCTTTTTTCTATTATAAAGATATTATTATTGTCTAGTGATTGATTTGACAAAAGAAAGGAATCACCATGAAAATTACACCAGTAAAAGGTACAAATGACTATTTACCAGCGCAGGCAGAACTTCGAGATTATCTTCAGAAGAAGATTTGTGAAACATATGAAAATTGCGGTTTCCAGAGAATCTTTACACCAATCATTGAAGATATTGAGAATCTTGATAAGAGTGAAGGTGGAGACAACTTAAATCTTATTTTTAAGGTTATGAAACGTGGAGATAAATTAAAAAAGGCCATTGAAGCAGGTGATCCTGATAAAATCGCTGATATGGGCTTACGTTATGACCTGACTCTTCCACTGAGCCGTTATTACGCCAACAACCGTGCTTCTTTACCACAGCCATTTAAAGTAATCCAGATTGATAAGGTTTATCGTGCAGAACGTCCACAGAAAGGCCGTCTTAGAGAATTTATGCAGTGTGATATCGATATTCTTGGATCTGACTCCCCAACATGTGAAATCGAGTTAATGCATACTACTGCAAAAGCACTTCTTGGTATTGGTATTGATCAGTTTAAGATTAAAGTAAATGATCGTCGCATCTTGAAAGAAATCCTTCTTTCCGCAGGATTTGAAGAAAGTCAGTTAGATAGCGTATGTATCACATTTGATAAGTTAAGCAAGATCAAGGCAGAAGGTGTGGAAGCAGAACTTACTGCAAAAGGATTTGATGCAGCGATTATCGCAAACTTCATGAAGATGATTGAAAATGCTCCATTTACTTTAGAATATGTGAAAACACTTTGCAAGAATACAGAATATATTGATACTCTCACCATGATCATCAATACAGCAAATGAATTATCAGAAGGAAAATATACTGTAGAGTATGATATGACATTAGTTCGTGGCCAGGGTTATTATACAGGTACTGTTTTTGAAATTGAATCCCTTGATTTCGGCAGTTCCATCGCAGGTGGTGGACGCTATGACAACCTGATTGGTAAGTTTGTAAAAGAACAGATTCCAGCGGTTGGTTTCTCTATCGGTTTTGAACGTATCTTCAGTATTCTTTCTGATCGTGCAAATGCATTTGCAGATCGTGCAAAGAAAATTGTTGTTTTATATGATGAAACAGATATCAAGGATGCCATTCAAAAAGCAGAAGAATTAAGAAAAACTTACACGGTTGCTCTCTTTGTAAAACCTAAGAAGATGGGCAAATTTTTAAATAAATTAGAAGAACAGGGCTACGATGGTTTCTTTGTTCTTGGCAGAGATGAGAATGTACGCTTCTTTTCAGAGTAGATTTTTTATAAAAGATATGATAAGATGAGTAAAAAATAATTGTTCTACGTGTTGATTTCGTAGATAAGAGGGAAAACTATGGATGGAAGTATACAGGTATATTATGGTGAGGGCAGAGGAAAAACTACCGCTGCACTTGGCTTAGGGATCCGTGTTGCAGGAACTGGAAAGCAGGTAATTATGGTTCAGTTTCTTCGAAGAAAACATTCGGATACACTGGATTTTTTAAAAAAACTTGAACCAGATCTTCAGATTTTCCGATTTGAAACCGGAGCAAGCGGCTATTCTCACCTATCTGAAGAACAGAAAAAAGAACAGATTTCCAATATTAAGATGGCACTCGCTTATACAAAGAAAGTACTGGATACCAATCAGTGTGACCTTTTGATCTTAGATGGAATTTTTGGATTGCTTGATTATGAGATTATTACCGAAGCTGAATTAATTGAGCTGATTGAAAAGAAAGATGAATCGATGGATTTGATTCTTACCGGAAGAAATGTTTCCGATCAGATTAAAGAAATCGCAGATGCCGTGTATGTGATCACGACAGAAAAAGAACAAAAAGCAGGTCTTTTATAATTATTACATATATTATTAGAAAGGATGAATACCATGTCTATTTTTAAAGGTGCAGGTGTAGCAATCGTAACACCATTTGATGAAAATTATAATATCGACTATGATCGTTTTGGAAAAATTATTGATTTCCAGATTGAAAATAAGACAGATGCCATCGTTGTTGTTGGAACAACTGGAGAAGCATCTACTTTAAATCATGAAGAACATATTGCAGCAATTCGTTACTGCGTAAGCAAAGTTAACAAACGTGTTCCTGTAATCGCAGGTACTGGTTCTAATTGTTCCCGCACTGCTGTTTACCTTACAAGAGAAGCAGAACAGGCTGGTGCAGACGGTGCATTGATCGTAACTCCTTACTATAATAAAGCAACACAGAAAGGTCTTATCGATCATTATTCTTATATTGCAGCACGTACAGATCTTCCGATCATCCTTTACAATGTTCCAAGCAGAACAGGATGTAAATTAGAAACATCCACCATCGCAAAACTTGTAAAAGATGTGGACAATATCGTTGGTGTAAAAGATGCTACAGGCGATCTTTCTCATACAGCAAGATTAATGTATGATACGCAGGGTGATATTGATGTTTACTCCGGTAACGATGATATGATCGTTCCAGTACTTTCCCTTGGTGGTAAAGGTGTTATCTCTGTACTTTCCAACGTTGCTCCAGAAGATACTCACAATATCTGTGCAGAATTCTTCGCTGGTAATGTAGAAAAAGCAGCTGAACTTCAGATTAAATACATGGAATTAATCAACTCCTTATTCTGTGAAGTAAATCCAATCCCAGTTAAGAAAGCGATGGAATTCCTTGGATTCTGCCCTGGAAACTTAAGAAGACCTTTAGGTGAAATGGAACCAGAACATGCAGAACGTCTTAGAAGAGCAATGATTGAAGTTGGTATTCTTAACAACTAATCAGAGGTGAACAAATGACTAGAGTAATTATGTATGGATGCAACGGCTTTATGGGTCGTGTCATCTGTGATTTGATTAAAAATATGGATGATGTTGAAGTGGTGGCAGGTATTGACATCGCAGCAAATGATTCCTATGAATTCCCTGTATTTACATCCACAAAAGACTGTGATGTGGAAGCAGATGCAATTATTGATTTCTCCGCAGCAGTTGCTGTAGATGCAGCCCTTGATTTTGCGGTAGAAAAACAGATTCCGCTTGTAGAATGTACTACAGGTCTTTCCGAAGAGCAGCTGGCAAAACTGAAAGAATGCAGCACAAAGGTTGCAGTGCTTCGTTCTGCAAACATGTCTCTTGGTGTAAATGCACTTCTTAAGATGGTAAAGGTTGCCGCTAAGATGCTTGGAGAATCTGGATTTGACATCGAGATCGTTGAAAAACACCATAGAAGAAAATTAGATTCTCCTTCTGGTACTGCACTTGCTCTTGCAGATTCCATCAATGAAGCTTGCGATGGAAAATACTCTTATGTATATGACCGAAGCGAGAGAAGACAGCAAAGACCAGCAGATGAGATTGGAATTTCCGCTGTCCGTGGTGGAACCATCGTTGGAGAACATGAGATTATCTTTGCGGGAACCGATGAAGTGATTGAATTTAAACATACCGCTTATTCTAGAGCAATCTTTGGAAAAGGTGCCATCGAGGCAGCCAAATACCTTTCTGGCAAACCAGCTGGTCTCTATGATATGAGCGATGTTATTGAAGGTTAATTTTATCAGAGTGTATGGGCCATCGTCATTTGCGATGGCTCTTTCTGAGTTCTAATATACAATAGGAGAAGAAATGAAAGCAGTAATTCAGAGAGTCACAACAGCCAGTGTCACCATCGATGGCAATGTTGTGGGGCAGATTGAAAATGGATTTTTGGTACTTTTAGGTGTCGGACAGGGAGACAGTGAAAAAGAAATTGAAAAAATGGTAAAAAAGATGGTAGGACTCCGTATCTTCCAGGATGAAAATGGAAAAACCAATCTTTCTCTTCAGGATGTGGGTGGACAGCTTTTGATCGTATCTCAGTTTACCCTTCTCGCAGACTGCCGAAAAGGTAGAAGACCAAGCTTTGTGAAGGCGGGAGATCCAGAAAATGCAAATCGTCTTTATGAAAAATTCATCGATGCCTGCAGACAACATGTAGATGTGGTAAAACATGGTGAATTTGGCGCTGATATGAAGGTTTCCCTCACAAATGATGGACCATTTACTATTATTTTAGATAGTGATGAATTAAATTAAATATAATCTTTCATTTTTTTAATATAGTAACGTACTAAATTGCTTGCTTTTTCATGAGGTCTCTCTTATAATAGTATCATATTTTTTCTGATAGAATGGAAGGAGATTTATACTCATGGATAAAATTAAAATGACAACCCCTTTAGTTGAGATGGATGGAGATGAAATGACCAGAATTCTTTGGCAGATGATCAAAGATGAATTACTTATACCATTTATCGACTTAAAGACAGAATATTATGACCTTGGACTTGTTCATCGTGACGAGACCAACGATCAGGTAACAGTAGATTCCGCTCTTGCAACAAAGAAATACGGTGTTGCTGTAAAATGTGCAACCATCACACCAAATGCTGCTCGTGTGGAAGAATATAACTTAAAATCCATGTACAAAAGCCCGAATGGCACAATTCGTGCACTTTTGGACGGTACAGTATTCCGTGCACCAATCGTTGTAAAAGGAATTGAGCCAACCGTTAAAACATGGAAAAAACCAATCACCATTGCTCGTCATGCTTACGGTGATGTATACAAAGCATCTGAGATGAAGATTCCTGCAGCTGGAAAGGCTGAGATCGTTTATACCGATGAAAATGGCAATGAAACAAGAGAATTAATCCATACATTTGATGGGCCTGGTATCGTACAGGGTATGCACAACTTAAACGGATCCATCGAAGCATTTGCTAAATCCTGCTTCAATTATGCTTTGGAGACAAAACAGGATCTCTGGTTCTCCACAAAAGATACGATCTCTAAAAAATACGACCATACTTTCAAAGATATTTTCCAGGAACTTTTTGATGCGGAGTATAAAGAAAAATTCGACGAAGCTGGTATCGAATACTTCTATACATTAATCGATGATGCGGTAGCGAGAGTAATTCGTTCCGAAGGTGGCTACATCTGGGCATGTAAAAACTACGATGGCGACGTTATGAGCGATATGGTAGCAACTGCTTTTGGTTCCCTTGCTATGATGACTTCTGTTTTGGTAGCACCAGATGGCACAACAGAATACGAAGCAGCACATGGAACAGTTCAGAGACATTATTACAAACACCTGAAAGGAGAAGAAACCTCCACAAACTCCGTTGCAACAATCTTTGCTTGGACAGGTGCTTTAAGAAAACGTGGCGTACTTGACGGTATTGACGCTTTGGTTGACTTTGCAAATAAACTGGAAGAAGCAACCATCGAAACTATTGAAAACGGAACAATGACAAAGGACCTTGCTTTGATCACCACATTGGAAAATGCCAATGCAGTAAATAGTCAGGATTTCATCAAAGCAATCCGTGAAACTTTAGAACAGAAATTAGCTTAAGATAATGTCATTGTTTCCCCAAAGAAATAGAGGTGTTTTATGGTATTTCAGCCTTTTGGGGCAGAGGACAAGGACATTTTTGACAAATATTTTAAAGAAACCGATTCCAGACATTGTGATATGTCTTTTGCATCGGTCTACCTGTGGAAGGGATATTACCCTTGCACTTACACGATTTATGATAATATGTTGATCTTCAAAGGGGAGGGAGAGCAGGTTAGCTTTTCCTTCCCAATTGGAGCGGGAGATCCGGCCAAAGCAGTGGAAGCGATTTTAGAGTTTTGTGAAGAAAATAAAATTCAACCTGCCTTTCATTGTTTAACCAGAGACCACGAGATCTTTTTAGAAGAAAAATATCCTGGTCGTTTCCAGTTTGAATTCGACAGGGATGAAGCAGAGTATGTTTATGAGTGTGAAAAACTCATAGGGCTTCGTGGTAAGAAATACCATGGCAAGAAAAACCATGTCAACAAATTTAAAAAATCTTTTCAGTGGGCCTATGAAGAGATTAGCGATGAAAACCGTGAGGAATGTATCGCTATGCTTGCAGATTGGAAAGATGATAATGAGGATCCCGGTGATGATGAAAAACTGGCAGAAGTTTGTGCCTGCAAGCGAGCACTTATGGAACAGGAAAGCCTTGGGCTGCTTGGAGGGCTAATCCGTGCGGATGGCAGAGTGGTTGCCTTTACTTTGGCAGAAAAAATCAATTCGGATACCATCGTTATTCATTTTGAAAAAGCCTATTCGGATGTGCCGGGAGCTTATAGCATTATCAATCAGGAATTTTTGATTCGTAATGCACAGGATATCCCTTATGTGAACCGTGAGGAGGACAGAGGCGACCTGGGACTTCGCAAAGCAAAAGAATCTTATCATCCTATTTTTCTTTTAGAAAATGGATACGCTTACGAGAAGTAGGGCACCCAAAAAACTAAGAAAATAAAAAATGACAACCTTGACATAGTAGCCAATTGTATGTATTATACTATATTAGTTACGACGTAAAGTTCATTTTTCATAACAAAGAATGGAGGTTGTCATGAAACATTTAATCGATCCTATGGATCTTACCGTTGAAGAAATTGATCAGTTAATTGCATTAGCTGGTGATATTTTAGTTGATAAAACCAAATACCAGGAAGTTTGCAAACATAAAAGTCTTGCTACTTTATTTTTTGAACCAAGTACTAGAACTCGTTTAAGTTTCGAAGCTGCCATGTTGGAGCTTGGAGGTAATGTACTTGGTTTTTCTTCTGCCAATTCCTCATCAGCAGCAAAGGGTGAAAGCGTATCTGACACAGTACGTGTAGTAAGCGGCTATGCTGATATTATCGCTATGCGTCATCCAAAGGAAGGTGCTCCTTTTGTAGCATCTCAGAAGGTTGACACTCCAATCATCAATGCTGGTGACGGTGGACATAATCATCCAACACAGACATTGACAGACCTTATGACCATTTCTCAGGAAAAGGGTCATCTCGATAATCTGACCGTTGGTCTCTGTGGAGACTTAAAATTTGGTCGTACAGTACACTCCTTGATCAAGGCCATGACACGCTATAAAAACGTGAAGTTTGTCATGATCTCCCCTGAAGAATTACGCCTTCCAGATTACATCATCAAAGATGTCATCGAGAAAAATAACGTGGAATATAAAGAAGTTCGTTCTATGGATGAAGTAATGCCAGAATTAGACATCCTTTACATGACACGTGTACAGAAAGAACGTTTCTTCAATGAACAGGATTACATCCGCTTAAAAGACAGCTTTATCCTTGATGAAGAAAAACTCATTAATGCAAAAAAAGATTTATGTATCATGCATCCACTTCCACGTGTCAATGAAATTTCCACAAAAGTGGATGATGATCCAAGAGCATGCTACTTCAAGCAGGCACGCTATGGTAAATTTATTCGAATGGCTCTGATTATGACAATGTTGGGGGTAAATGCATAATGAAGATTGATAGTATTAAAGACGGAATCGTACTCGACCATATTAAAGCAGGAAAAAGCATGGATATCTATAAATACCTTGGTCTTGATAAACTGGATTGCAGCGTAGCAATCTTAAAAAATGTACCAAGTTCCAAAATGGGTAAAAAAGATATTATCAAAATCGCGAATCATTTTGATTTGAATCTTGATGTGTTAGGTTACATTGATCCTAACATCACCGTTTGTTTTATCAAAAATCGTGAGATCGTACAGAAAAAGCACGTAGAGCTTCCTGAAAAGATTGTTAACATCATTCGTTGTAAAAACCCACGTTGTATTACTTCTGTGGAACAGGAAATTGACCATATTTTTAAGCTGACAGATCCAGAACATCGTGTATATCGTTGTATTTACTGTGAATCAAGAAAAGGCTCATATTTCAAATAGTATTTTAAGAATTTAAGACCTTCTGCCAGAAAACTCCAAGAGAGTAGCTGTCAGTGGGTCTTTTTTTGTAAAATTATGGGAAATTCTAACAGAGACTGTCAAAAAGCATACTCTTGCACAATATTTTAATTTGGTGTAAAATAAAGGTTAAAATTCAAAAGAAGAGTGATGAAAAATAATGGGTGAACAAATTCATAAAATTAAAAGAACAGAAAAAGAGATTAGTAATCCAGAAAGTTTTACCGATGTTGAGGTTCTTCATGAGAAATTGATCGATGCCATTCGTGTTTACCATCCATCCAAAGACATCAGTCTCATAGAGAAGGCATTTAATATTGCCAAAGAGGCACACAAGGATCAGAAGAGAAAATCCGGTGAACCATACCTGATTCATCCAATCTGTGTAGCCATGATATTGGCAGAACTTGAACTTGATAAAGAAACGATTATCGCAGGTCTTCTTCATGATGTGGTAGAGGACACCGATATGACTTTAGAAGACCTAAGTGCAGAATTCAATGATGAAGTTGCACTTTTAGTAGATGGTGTTACTAAATTGGGTCAGTTATCCTATTCTCATGACAAGATGGATATTCAGGCAGAGAACCTTCGAAAAATGTTCCTTGCCATGGCCAAAGATATCAGAGTAATCTTGATCAAGCTGGCTGACCGACTTCATAATATGCGTACTCTGCAGTTCATGAAACCGGAAAAACAACGTGAAAAAGCAAGAGAGACCATGGATATCTATGCTCCGATTGCACATCGACTGGGTATTTCCAAAATTAAAGTAGAAATGGATGACCTTTGTTTAAAATACTTAGAGCCAGAAGTATACCATGATTTGGAAATCACCATTGCAAAGGATAAAATAGAAAGACAGGGCTTTATCGATTTCGTGATCAGAGAAGTAAAGGAACAGATTGCTTATGCTGGAATTCGTGCGGAAGTATATGGTCGTGTGAAACATTTCTTCAGTATCTATAAAAAGATGCGCAATCAAAATAAGACCATCGACCAGATTTATGATATCTTTGCCGTTCGAATCATGGTAGATAGTGTGAAAGACTGTTACGCGGCGCTTGGTGTAATCCATGAATTGTACAAGCCAATCCCTGGCAGATTCAAAGATTATATCGCCATGCCAAAACAGAACATGTATCAGTCTCTTCATACAACACTGATCAGTTCCCAGGGTACACCATTTGAGATTCAGATTCGTACCTTCGATATGCATCGTACCGCAGAATACGGTATTGCTGCCCACTGGAAATACAAAGAAGGTGGCGGCAATATTAACAAAGAAGAAGAAAAGCTTTCCTGGCTTCGTCAGATTTTAGAGTGGCAGCAGGATATGGATGACAATAAAGAATTCCTCACCATGTTAAAAACTGACCTGAATCTTTTTACCGAGCAGGTTTATTGCTTTACCCCACAGGGGGATGTAAAGGCATTGACGAAAGGCTCCACGCCGGTTGACTTTGCATACCTCATCCACAGTGCGGTTGGCAATAAAATGGTTGGTGCCAGAGTCAATGGACGACAGGTGCCGATTGAATATAAATTACAAAATGGTGAGATTGTTGAGATTATCACCTCCCAGAATTCACGAGGACCAAGCCGTGACTGGCTTTCCTTCGTGCAGACAACACAGGCAAAAAATAAAATCAATCAATGGTTCAAAGCTCAGAACAAAGAAGAAAATATCGTTCGAGGCCGAGACCTTGTTGAAAAATATGCCAAATCCAAAGGATTGGCGCTTTCCGACTATATGAAACCGGAATATCAGAAGATATGTATGACCAAGTATGGCTTAAAAACCTGGGATGCTGTTTTGGCAGCGGTTGGTCACGGCGGATTAAAAGAAGGACAGGTTGTCAATAAACTTGTGGAAGAATACCAGAAAGAGCATCAGCGCAAGAAGACCGATGAAGATGCATTGAATGAAATCAATGAAAAGACAGGACCTGATAAGAAGGTTGCCAAAGCCCGCAAACATTCTGGAATTACGGTTAAAGGAATTCATGATATTTCCGTTCGCTTTTCCAAATGCTGTAGTCCGGTTCCAGGCGATGAGATTATTGGTTTTGTCACAAGAGGTCGAGGAATCTCCATTCATCGTACGGATTGTGTCAACATTGTAAATATTCCAATGGAAGACCGCAAACGTCTCATGGAGGCAGAGTGGGAAGCAGATGCTGTTGCCAAAAATGGAGAACTTTATCTGTCTGAAATCTGTTTATATGCTCATAACAGACGTGGTATTCTCCTGGATATCAGTAAGATTTTTATGGAAATGAAAATTGATATCCGTTCCATGTCTACAAGAACCAGTAAACAGGAACTTGCGACCATCAATATTGCTTTTGAAATTTCCGGTCGTGAGGAACTTGATACTATTATAAAGAAACTATATAATATTGAGAGTGTGGTAGATATTGAGAGATCTGCCGGTTAACCGATCCATTTTCCATATAGAAAGGACCAACGTAATCATGTCAGAATTAAAAGTAGTATGCGCTCAGTTAGGGCCAATTGATACCAATACATATCTCCTGATCGATGAGGAGACAAAAGATGTTATGATCATTGATCCGGCAGGAAGTCCAAAGGAACTTGCCAAATATTTATCCGACAATGAATATACATTGGACGGTGTTATGCTGACCCATGGACATCACGATCATATTGGCGGTCTCGAAGGCTTACGTGAAATCTATGATGCATGGAAGCTTCGCGTTTACGCAGCAAAACCAGAGCAGGAAGTTCTCATGGTTGCTGACTACAATTTGAGTCCATCCTTTGGAAAGGGATACACCACCCATGCCAATATGATGATCAATGACCGTCAGATTTTTGAAGTGACAAAAGCAATGCATAAATGCCAGTGTATCTATACACCAGGACATACTTTGGGTAGCTGCTGTTATTATTTCAAAGATCAGGGCATCATTTTTACCGGAGATACTTTATTTGCAGGAAGCATTGGAAGAAGCGATCTTCCAACTGGTAATTCTGCAAAGCTTTTACGCTCTGTAAATGACATTCTCATGAAACTTCCTGATGAAACTGTTGTATTCCCAGGCCATGGCCCTGCAACAACCATCGGTGATGAAAGAAGAAGAAATCCATTTGTAGAAAGATAATATGATTTATTTACTTCAAAATAGCAAAGAATACGATTATGATGTAAGGGCAATCGCCCTTGCATTTTTCGAGCGCGAAAAAATCAAGGAGATTTCTAAAGAAGAATGGGAACAGGCCCTTGTTTCTGAAGATTTGGAAGAATCCCTTGTCTTCATGCGCTTTGATTATAAAGAAAAAAGAATTGATGGAGAAATTTTCTCCAAAAATGGCAGACGATGCAGTGCTTTTGTCGAATGTGAGTATTTGGATCATGAGCATCACAGAAATGATGTCAGCCGTTTTTTATACCGTCTTTTTTCTGATTATGCACAAAGAGAATTACCTTGGGGAATGCTCACTGGCATTCGACCTACCAAGATTATCATGAAGTGGATGGAAGAAGATATGGATCCGGCTTCTTTGGAAGACCGTTTTGCAAAAACTTATCTTGCGGATGAACAGAAAGCTTCTCTCTGCAGACGAGTTGCTTTTAAAGAAAAGAAAATCATAGATTCCAATCCATTTGAAAAGGAATACAGCTTGTATATTGGCATTCCATTTTGTCCAACCACCTGCCTGTACTGTTCCTTTACTTCATTTCCTGCGTCACGATTTGGTGACAGAATGGGGCCATATTTGGATGCCCTTTTTAAAGAAATGGAATATGTATCCAAGGCTTGCAAGCATAAAACACTTTCTTCCATCTATGTGGGTGGAGGAACCCCAACTGCTTTAGATGCCCCATCTTTACAACGTTTGATGGACAAGATCCATGAGCTCTTTCCAGTGGAGTCTGTGCGTGAGTTTACAGTGGAAGCGGGACGCCCAGACAGCATTACCATGGAAAAGATGGAAATCTTGAAAAAAGCAGGAGTGGAGCGCGTCAGCATCAATCCACAGACCATGCACCAGTGTACCTTAGATCTTATTGGCCGTGCTCATACTGTGGAACAGACCAAAGAGGCATTCCGCATGGCAAGAGAGGCTGGATTTGATGTTATCAATATGGATATCATTACAGGACTTCCGGGAGAAGATGTCACACATATTCGTCAGACCCTAAATGAGACCTTTGAGATGAAGCCAGACAATCTTACCGTACATTCTCTGGCTATCAAACGTGCGGCAAATCTGAATATTGAAATGGAAAAATACCGAAGTCTGGTCAAAGGAAGCACAAATGAGATGCTTCGTCTGGTGGATGAGGCCTGTATCGAAATGAATATGGAACCTTATTATATGTACCGCCAGAAAAATATACCTGGGAATTTAGAAAATATTGGGTACAGTGTTCCTGGGAAAGAAGGACTTTATAATATATTGATCATGGAGGAAAAACAGGATATTATCGCCTGTGGAGCAGGTGCGTCCACCAAATATGTTTTTCCGGAAGAAAATCGTATTGAACGATCCGAAAATGTAAAAAATTTAGATCATTATATTCAAAGAATTGATGAGATGATCGATCGAAAAAGAGCGTTTCTTGATAGATAATAAAAAGGAGTGAGGCTTATGTCACTGAATTATGATAGTCATGATTTGGAAACACCCATTCAGGATTCTTTGGGAGAAGCTCTCGTTCACGGCATGATAGTTAGCAATCTTGCATATTTTGTGGGAAAAGAATTGCAACTATCAGAGGAGGAGTGCTATAATCTTGCAGTGTCGGGTATGCTGCACGATATTGGTAAACTCCGTTTGCGTACTTATGTATACGGGGAGAAAGAGGCAAAAATGGAGATTGATGAACTTAGATATGTACGTCTCCACACATCGCTCGGCTATGCAATTTTAAAAGAGAAAGGCTATAAGCAGGAAGTTCTTGATTCCGTCTTATATCACCATGAAAATGTGGATGGAACCGGATATCCGAACAACTTAAAGGGAGATGATATTCCTTTTTCGGCACGTATTTTGCGTGTATGCGATGCTTTTGGTGCTCTCATTGCAAACCGTCCATATCGAGAGGCATTTGATATAGAAACAGCGCTTACCATTATGGTAGAAGAAATCAAATGTTTTGATATGCAGGTATTTTTAGCTTTTCAAAAAGTATCCAACTCCGAAGACATGAAAAAAATGCTTCGGGAAATGGGAATTAGTTAATAACAGGAGGATGAAATAATTATGGCAGAATCTATGAAAGGGTTAAAAAGAACCCATCGTTGTACAGAGGTTGTTTCTGCTGAGATTGGAAGTACTGTAACCCTCATGGGATGGGTACAGAAACGTAGAAATCTTGGAAGTCTTATTTTTGTGGATCTTCGTGACCGCAGTGGTTTAATGCAGTTATATTTTGAAGAAGATACTATTGGAGCAGAAGGTTTTGCAAAAGCAGGAACCTTACGTTCCGAGTTTGTAATTGCCGTTACTGGAACTGTTCAGAAAAGAAATGGTGCAACAAACGAATCTCTGATCACAGGGGAATTAGAAATGCAGGTTACTGACCTTCGCATTCTTTCTGAATCCCAGACACCACCATTCCCAATTGATGCTGATATCACAGTAAAAGATGAACTTCGTTTAAAACATCGTTATCTTGATCTTAGAAGACCAAACATCCAGAAAAATCTCATCATGAGAAGTAAAATCGCTACATTAACAAGACAGTTCCTTGCAGAAGAAGGATTCCTTGAGATTGAAACACCAATCCTTACAAAGAGTACACCAGAAGGTGCCAGAGATTACCTTGTACCAAGCCGTGTACATCCAGGTAACTTCTATGCACTTCCACAGTCTCCACAGCTTTTTAAACAGCTTCTTATGGTATCTGGATATGACCGCTATTTCCAGATTGCCCGTTGCTTCCGTGATGAAGACCTTCGTGCAGACAGACAGCCAGAGTTTACTCAGATTGATATGGAACTTTCTTTCGTAGATGTGGATGATGTTATCGATGTAAATGAAAGACTTCTTGCTTTCCTTTTCAACAAATGTCTTGGCCTTGATATCACACTTCCAATTGAACGTATGACTTGGCAGACAGCAATGGATCTCTATGGTTCTGATAAACCAGACCTTCGTTTTGACATGCAGATCCAGGATGTGACAGACAAAGTTAAAGATTGTGGTTTCGGTGTATTTACTGGTGCCATTGAAAATGGCGGATATGTTCGTGCCCTTGTTGCAGAAGGACTTGGTGATGTTTCCAGCAAAAAAATGAAACACATTGAAAAAACAGCAAAAGATTATGGTGCTAAGGGTCTTGCCTATATCCAGTTAAAATCCGATGGTTCCATGAAATGTCCATTTGCCAAATTCATGTCCGAAGAAGAACTTCAGGCACTGATCGATACATTAGGCGCAAAAGCAGGTGATCTTGTTGTGTTTGCAGCAGATAGCTTTAAAGTTGTTTGTGATGTATTAGGCGCACTTCGTCTTACATTTGCAAAAGAATTAGATCTCTTAGATCCATCTGTATACCGTTTCGTATGGATCACAGAATTCCCACTTCTTGAGTGGTCTGAAGAGCAGGGCCGTTATACAGCAATGCATCATCCATTTACTATGCCTATGGAAGAAGACTTAGACTTAATCGATACTGATCCAGGCAAAGTACGCGCAAAAGCTTATGATATCGTATTAAATGGTAATGAAATCGGTGGTGGTAGTGTTCGAATCCACCAGGATGATATTCAGGAAAAGATGTTTGAATGCCTTGGCTTTACAAGTGAACAGGCTCATTCCCAGTTTGGATTCCTTCTTGAAGCGTTCAAATACGGTGTACCACCTCACGCAGGTCTTGCTTACGGTCTCGATCGTCTTGTTATGCTTATTGCAAAAGAAGAAAACATCCGTGACGTAATTGCATTCCCTAAAGTAAAAGATGCATCCTGTCTTCTTACAGAAGCTCCAAGTATCGTAGATGATAAACAGCTTGAAGAACTTGGAATTAAAGTTGATCTTCCAGAAGAAGAATAATTCGATTTTTAAAAGTGAGATATTTGTTTTGAAACGAATATCTCACTTTTTCTATGCTTTATTTTTTAAAAAAAATAAGTTATAATTAAGTCATATTTATGAATAAATGTAGTGGAGGAAATTATTATGATAGCTTTAGGTTGTGATCACGGTGGATACGCTTTAATGCAGGATGTAAAAAAACACCTTGAAGAGAGAGGGTTAGAGTACAAAGATTATGGTACATACAGTGAAGCATCTGTAGATTACCCAATCTACGGAAAAGCAGTTGCAAATGCTATAGTTTCTGGCGAGTGCGAAAAAGGAATCTTAATCTGTGGTACAGGTATTGGTATCTCTGTTACTGCAAATAAAGTAAAAGGAATTCGTGCAGCTCTTTGTAGCGATTGCTTCTCTGCAAAGGCAACTAGAGAACACAACAATTCTAATATTGTTGCATTAGGTGCCCGCGTTGTTGGACCTGGTCTTGCATTACAGATTATTGATACATTCTTAGATACACCTTTCTCTAATGATGAAAGACATATCAGAAGAATTGAACAGATGGAAGATTAATAAAAAGATCATTTCTGAAAATGTATGATATATCTATCTAAGATGTTTTTAAACAGACAGCAATGGACGATTCATTGTTGTCTGTTTTTATCTTCTCCGACGAAGATAAAAGCCTTCGGCGGATTGAAGAAATGAGCATTGGAAATTTGTTATGCTAATTCATGATGCGTATTTCGCAGCAAGAACGCCAAAGTGTTCTTGAAGAGAAATTCAAATAATAGTTGACAAAGAAATATACCTGTGATATTATGTATGCACTGTCGCAAAGATCAAGAACAAAAATGAAATAAAAAAAGTTGTTGACAAATGATGATAGTCATGATAATATAAATAAGTCGTTCGCAAGAAGGACAAAATGAAACTTGATAACTGAATAACAAAACAACCTTGAAAGTTCAATTCATACAGAGCACAAAGCTCTGCTTTAAATTTCATTCGGATCTGAGGCTGAGTGATGTCAAGACATCAGATCCAGGGAACGAAA
>JAUNNI010000050.1 GCA_030531555.1 Eubacteriales bacterium
GAAATCCAACTTAATTTTTTTAAAAAATTGTCTTGACAAATGGGTTCACCTTAGTTTTCGATACTCATCTTCCACAAATAAGATTGTATCAATCAAATCATCTACAGATCGATAGGAATATCTGGCAAACATAATCTGCCAGTCAATAACCAAAGATAATGATTTGGCATTACGTTTTTTATTCTCATCTTCAATTACTTCAAAATCCGGATAAGTAATCATAGCTGCAGCACGGAACCAGTTCACCATGGATGCATAGCCGATGGATTCCAATAAAGTTTCTTGTTGAATACTCTGAAGAAGACCTTCCTGACCCACATAACGTTCCTTCACATCTTTATGCCAGCACTCATCAAATACTTTAAAATATGTTTCATAGAGTGCTTTAATGGTAGAAAGATAGTAACTCTTCATCACCATGCGTTCCATCTCTGAATCAAATGGTTTATAGCAAGCAGCACAATACTGTGAGATTAAATTTCCTGCAAGATATCCAAGATCGTAACCAAATGGACCCATGAAGGCAAATTCCATATCGATCACCTTCATCTGATCTTCGGAAGCAAAGATATTGGAGGTATGGAAATCTGCATGAATCAGTGCATCCGCATGACTCATATAAGAACGACGAATCTTATAAAGTTCCGTCACATAATCTCGGTCAGTACTAATCTTCTGGCAAAAATCTTCAAATTCTTTTCCAAGAGATGTATCACTACCCATGCCAAAACGGTCTAAAAACATGCCATCTTCCATGACTTTGCGCATCTGTACATTGGCAAAACGATTCTGTAAATCGGCATATTCTTCTCGGCTTAAATAGTATTCAGAGGTGTAGAAAGAGGTTTTTGCAAGGTATTCTCCGCACTGTCTGCCGAAAATTGGGAAGATAACATTCTTATTAAACTGGAATCTTGCCACATTAAGATAAGAAACATCCTCCATAACAAACACATTGTTGTCTTCGTCATGGAATACCAAAAATGGCACATATTCCGGTGCAATGGCATAAAAGATACGCATGGCATCATAATCCAGTTTATTTCTCTCCATATTCATCGGAGCTCCTGTCATACGTCCCATTGGCAATCCTTGTTTTACCACATAAGATCCCTTCTCTGACTGTACACGGAAAATATAATTCACATAGCCATCTCCATCTTCTTCTGCGCTTCCTTCCCCAACCATGGAGATGGTCATTGGAACAGAAGTGTCCAAATCTGGCATGTGTTTCTTCATATATGCAATAATATTATCTTTTGTAATTGTAATCATATTGCACTCTCCCTACCAATTCTAACCTTCTAAGCATAGCGATACATCTTTATTATATTCTAGAGAAAATAGAATGAAAAGATAAATAATTGCTTAAGATGAGATTTTATTTAACCTTACATGATTTCACTAAACTCCAAGGTCCATAATAGGTCTTCGCTCCAACCTTTTTATATGTGCGGACTTTAACAAAGTAGGTCTTCTTTCTTGCAAGCTTACTAATCGTTTTACTAACTATCTTCTGTTTTTTAATAGTTACCTTCTTTAAACCTTTGGTAAATGATTTATTGGTAGCATAATAAATCTCATAACCATTCCCTGCGATATTTTTCTTCCATTTCACAAGTATCGTTTTGGCTTTTTTACTGGATACAGATGATATAGTAGTTTTACCTGGAAGAACAGTGATTGTTATTGTTTTACGAGCCACCTTATACTCCGAGGTTTCGGAAGCTTCTATTGTTATTGTTCCACTTCCAATATATTTCGCTCCAATAACTACTGTTCCAGCTGAATTTACAGAAATATTACTGTTATCAGAGGTATATTTTAATGCTGCAGATCCATAGCATCTTGCTTTAAGATAAATAGTCTTGGCAGAATTACTGTAATATACTGTTTGATTTGAAGCTGTAATCGTATTCTCCTTTTTAATCAAAGCTTGTGTTTTTAAGCTATTCGATGCTTGTGATTTAACCATTCCAGAGAGATTATATGTGTAGGTAACAATATAATAAGAATATCCCGCATTAGCATTTGTAACCGATTTATCTAACCAAGACGTTACTGTACTTTTTTCAATTGTCGCTATTTTTTCAGTGCTACTACCTTTTGTACGATAGATGTAATATCCGGCAGCACCTGTTTCTTCCCTCCATTTTAAAAGTGTACCCTTTTGATCGGTTATTGCTGAATGTAAAACAGGATGTTGCAAAATAGGATAGATATATTTTTCAATGCTGCCAGAGTAATCTCCACATCCTCTTAGTTTTATCTTCAGAAAAGAAATCAATTGTGATGGATCAACTGCATCTAAGTAATCCTCAACAATATAGTCTTCACCTTTTACCAACAATGTATTGCCATCAAGAAGTCCCCAGGAATTGTTCCTGTCTGCATAGGAGATATCTCCAATTTTTGTGAAAATAATCTGCATATCTTGCAGATTTTTTGAAGAATCAGGAGAGACTACTTTTGCAACTACAGTAGATGTTACCGAATTGTAGTTTTGATCCCCAGAGACTGATACTGTAATAACAGTACTTCCCGTACGTAAACCTGTATAATTGAACGTTGTTTTATCAGCCACTGTGTTTTTGCTATCTAATGAGAGGATGCTTCCATCATTTACACTGGCAGTAATCGTTCCTTTGCCAGTTACTGTGAATGAACCACAATCTCCCTTATTCACATTGATGCTAGATGGTGCGATAACAATGCTCTGCGATTTTTTCAGAATTTTAAATGTTTTTGTAATACTACCTACATACTCACCTTTTCCATCAATAATCACTTTCGCTGTACCTGCATTACAATTATCTTGATAGGTAAGGTCATAATCTACGCCTTGAAGCAAAATAATATCTTGGTATTTTATCTGTACTGTAGGCATTATTGGATTTCCAGAATAAACAGTTTCTATATTATCTCCTTTTTGAGTTTCCAGGGAAAGTGTAATATCACATTGGCCAAGATTTACCGTTGATCCTTCACTCAATCGAAATGGGTTAATCTCATAAAACTTCATATTTGTCCGATTCGTCACATACCAAACCAGCCTGCCATTGCTGGTTAATAATGGATGACAATCAGACAACCTGATTTTTCTAGAGGAATGCTTGGCAATCGTTTTTCCATTACCATCAATTGTTACAAAATTACAGTTTTCAATTTTGGCCTTTTGATCATATTCCTCCCACATCAGAATAAACTGTTCCTCAGATAATTTAACCAAATGTGGATTGCGGACAAGAACATGACTATCATTGTTATAATCTGTAAACCATACAACCCTCGTTTTTGTCAGATCTTTATCCGTAATCGTCACAAAAATATTACGTTGACTATCTCCAATCTCATCATCAGCATATAGACTCATATCAACCGAGTTACCAGCAATCAAGCAATTGTTTTCAGATAACTCTAATCCACCAATCGATACTCCTGTAAAATTCCTACCATATGGCCCTTTCATTTCATAGGCATGATGATTTATTACAGATTTCATTCCTCCTATATGGCCATCTGATGTAATCGGCTGTTCTTCATCCACATCACATCGACTAATGTTAATTGCCCTTGGATTGCCATCTCCCTGATCAACACGATATACATAAGTTCCGTCCGTACGAATGAACTGATTAAAAGAATGGGACACGAATACAAAATGGTAAATACCCAAATGTTGTTCTACAAGTTTCATACTCGATTCATCTACCACAAAAGAGATATTTCCTTGATGCCCATTATAGAACTCATTACATGTGTGAACATATAATCTTCCTTTTGTCTCTGTCATTTGGAGATTACCACTATGAAATGGTAATTTCACTTCAATGTCTTTTAGGGATAATTCTCCAATACGACTCCAGGATTTTGAGTATTTTACAAGTCGTATCACTTCCAGATTATCATCATTCGAATCATTGTCCTGCCCATATACAATATAGTAGGCATCACTTCCATTGAAAAATCCGCCAAAAACAGGTAATTCTGCCTGTAAAACTTTTCTGGATTTATAAGTCCAGTCTGAAGAGTATGTTTCGATAATTACTCCTGTATTTTCAATGAATTCAATCCTTTCAAAAGTACCATCTGCTTTCTCGACAAGATAGGATTTTACTGTCTTAGCAGCACTAGAATAGTCATTAGCAGAAATATTATTTGATATCATTCCATATGCCAAATGTGATGTTTCTGTCACCACAGGAGCACTATTATCCATCACTTCAATATCATATGTGGCAGTTCGACCATCAAGGGTCTCTACAGTAATAGTAGTTTTCCCTTTCGCCCATGCTGTAACATATCCTTCTTTGTTCACATCTGCTACGGAAGGATTGCTACTAAGAATGCTACGATATGCCATATTTATCTGCAAATGCTGGGTTTCTCCCACTTTCATGGTCTGATTTCCCGAAATGGTAACCTTATCCGGATCAGTGAATTTCATTTTTTCAATATAGAAAGTGTCGTCCTGTTTTTCAATTACAATCGTATAATCTCCCATTGCCATAAGGCTAAATACAGGGTGAGCCGTCTTGTAAGAGTAACACTCTTCTCCAGTTTTCAAATCATATTCATGTAACGTTTTATCATTATCAGCAATTAAGACGGAATTATGTTTTTGGAGCAGTAATGTCTTGCTACCAACTCCTGTCGTATCGTAACTATTATTCAAAATTGCTTTCTTATTAATTTCACGGTCAACATTTATTACATCGGATAAATCATCGGTATTAATCACACGAACTCGTGAATGAACATTACTTGTGGTCACAAGATATTTATCATTTAATAATTGTGCACTGGATTGATGGTAATATTTATATTGTTGAGATAAAAATTCAAGCCCAGCAATTTCTTTTTCAATAAATGTATCAGAAGAATAATAGGATGTATCTATTAGAGATAGCTTATTATCTTTCACTTTCCCTATCGTCAACACATTTCCCCAATAATTTAATCCATGAGACTCAAATGCAATATCGCTTTCCATATAAAAAGTATCCGATTGGGAATTGATTCCCGCAAAAGAATATATTTTATGCTCCACTTTTATTTGCGATAATAATTCACCCTCCGAATTATAAAGACTAAGATAGCATTCTTCGCCTTCTTGGTGTCCAACATAATATCTATCTTGTTGATCCATGCCAATCGCCTGAATGGAATCAATATCAGGCAATAGGATGGAGCTGAGTTCCATTTTATGTTTTAAATCATATCGGAATATACAATTGCCAGAGCTGATACAAAGAATTCCATCTCTCTCATAACAATTTGAAATCTCTCCATAATACTTAACTGTTTCTAAAGTACCATCACTCTCTGCCAAAAACATTAATCTATCATTGGAAAGGAAATAGATTCCTCCTACTTCCTGCACAGCATATTGACGGAATATATCATAAGAATTTGTATAAGAAAAAGTTCCTTCCGAAAGAGCATAACAAGCAGCATCTTTCCATCCACCATTAATAATGACATGACTATCATGAATGCCTGATTCATAATTTCCACCGAAATATGGATAGAGTTTTATATTTTCTCCAAAATCATTCGCCTTCACGTTACTCCAACTACTATTTTCTCCTGGATAATATATTGTAGTTTCCTTTTCGTTTCCACTTATGATATTTCCTGAAAATGAGTTATCACCTAAAAACACAATACTTTCTAAATTTCTACAGTCTGAAAATGGTGTTGCATCATAGGATCTTATATTTTGTGGAATCACAACTTTTAAAAGCGATTCACATTTATAAAAAGCATTGGCTGGCAAGCTTGATAAGCCTTTCCCTAATTTCAAATCATTCAAATTAGAGCAAAATCCAAATGTATTATTCCCAATACTTAAAACACTGTCTGGAATTGTCAGTGTCTTTATATTTCTACAATGGTAAAAAGCCTTCTCTCCGATTGATTGTAAATCAGATGGCAAATCCGTTATTTCCAATTTATCACAGCCATAAAATGCATACTCATCTATCGTGGTTATTTTTTCTGACATAGTAATGCTTTTCAAATTATAACATCCATAAAATGCATAGGAAGAGATGGATGTCAGACTTTTTGGAAAAACAATAGTTTCTAAACTACTACAATCGTAAAACATTGATATTCCAAGATCGGTGACGCCATCTGGAATTGTAAGATTTTTCAAATTAATACAATTTGAAAATACAGAGCTATCATAAGTAACTTCTCCTTTTGGCAAAGTTATATTTTCTAATTTTTTACAATACCCAAAAGCATAAAGACCTATATTTTTAACACTATCTGGAATTTCTACAGAACTTAATGAAGGATTATTATAAAATGCATATGTTTCTATTTTCTCTAATGAGTCTGCAAAATCAGATGCATAAAGTTCTGTAAGATTTGCGGTTCCTGCAATCAAATTCGTTTTGGCATAATCATACAAAACACCCTTATACATAACATAAGATTCATTTGCCGGATCAATAATGATTTCTCTAAGGTTTGGACAATCTGTCAGGTTTTGATTTCCTAATTTTGTCAAAGATTCTGGAATCACTACCTTTTCTACATTTGAATTGCCAAAAATTACACGGGAGTTAATCTCCTCAGCACCCGATGGAATCACGATTTCTTGCAATCCGTTTGGTACCATATACAGAAGAGTTTTGCTTTTGTTATACAAACAACCATTTGCCGAAGCATATCTTGTATTATCTTCTGAAACAGTGATGCAAGTCAAATTTACACATCCCTTGAATATCGTAGATTTTATTGTTTTAATTTCGCTGCCAAAATGGACCGATTTCAACGAAGTACAATCATCAAATACTGAATTACCTAACAGTATTATTGAATCTGGCAAACTAATTTCTTCTAAAGAAACGCATTTATAGAAAGAATAGGAAGAAATGCTTGTAATTCCTGCTTCAATCCTTACTTTGTTTATACGATTTCGATAAGCATTCCAGGGAATCTTAGAAGAGCTGCTATTCGTTGGCATATCCCCACTTCCTGATATGGTCAGAACCCCTTCCGTGTCCATTTCCCAGGTAATATTGTCACCATAAGTGCCAGACGCCTCAACCGTTCCTGCTGATACCGTAATCTTCTGGTTCATAATAAATAAACCCAACAAAGCAATCACTATATAAACCATAAATTGTCTAAAAAAAAGTGAATCACATTTATTATTTTCCATCATATTTTCTCCTGTCTCCCAAATAATTATTATTTTATTATTAGATTCCTAATAAATTTATCTTATCAAACAGAAATAGTAATGTCTATAAAATGAAAAAAGCAGTTATCAGAGTAATCTCTAATAGCTGCTTTTTAGACAAAAAAAGAATGCCCAGAACCGGAATCGAACCAGTGACACGTGGATTTTCAATCCACTGCTCTACCGACTGAGCTATCTGGGCAAACCGTTGTATTGCTACAACGATATTCATTATACATAAAGTATATTCAATTGTCAATTATAATTTTAATAATAGAGATTAAACATTTTGATAGTACTATTATTTTTAATATGAAATATTGATTATGTTTTATTATTTATTATAAATAACGTTCCATCCAATCCATCATATCCTCATAGGCCTGACGATTCAGGTGATAGATGGTCCATTTGCCATTGCGGCGAGATTCCACAATCCCGGCTTTTTGCAGTAGCTGCATATGATGGGAAAGAGTTGACTGTCCAAAGTCCATCCTTTCCAACAGTTCACTGGCATTGTGATCTTTTTCCGAAAGATATTCCAGAATATGAAGACGATTCTCATCGGACATCGCCTTGAAAATTCTTGCATAAATCACATACTCTTTGTTCATATTAAATCTCCCAATCGCCTTCAACAGGTTTATTATTGGCTGGATCCTGAATCAGAAGTTCTGGGTTCTTCACCATAACCTTAGCATAAGCTGGTACGGATTCTGTAATGAAAGCACCACCACCAACAATAACTCCTTCACCAATCACGGTATCCCCACCAAGAATGGTTGCACCGGAATATACCGTAACACGATCACGGATTGTTGGATGTCTCTTCTTATCACGCAGTTTCTGTCCTTTACGTGTGGAAAGAGCACCTAATGTTACACCCTGATATAATTTCACATGGTCACCAATTTCTGTAGTTTCACCGATTACGATACCAGTTCCGTGGTCAATAAAGAAATATTCACCAATAGTTGCACCAGAGTTAATATCAATTCCAGTACGGCCATGGGCATACTCTGTCATAATTCTAGGAAGGAATGGTACATCCTGCACATAAAATTCATGGGCAATACGGTAAACATAAATGGCAAATAAACCTGGGTAGGAGAAAATGATATCCTCCATACTCTTTGCTGCAGGGTCTCCTTCAAATGCAGCTTCCACATCTTTCATCATCATTTTCTGAATATAAGGAAGCTTGCGAATAAAGTTTTTACATACTTCCTCTGCCTTCAAACGAATATCATGATAAGTGTATTTTCCAAAATCACGATAATTATAAGCTTTTACCACCTGGCTTTTCAGAGTTTCATAAATATATGCCATACGTTCTCCAATAAAATATTCTGGAGAAATAAGGGTAATATTTTCTTCCCCAAAGTATCCAGGGAAAATTACTCTTCTAAGGTCCTTAATAATGCCAATTACCACACCTCTGTCTGGAAGGTGTCTTCCGGCATTGGATACAATATAATCTTTTTCTTCGCATGTTTCTGCCAATTCTTTGGCCGCTTCAAATATAATAGTCTTAATGGAATCTTCCATCCTTTTATATCCTCTCTCTACATATCATAATTTGTTATATTATATTTCTATCTAAAATACAAATATAGAGCTATATCTGCCGTCTCATGCAGATATAACTCTATATAACTATAACTCTATATCGATAAATGTCAATATGAAAAATAATATCTTTTCCTTTTTCATACCGTTGTTCGCTTCAAGAACCAATTATTAGTAACCTCCACCAGTTACATCTAATTTAGAGTCATCATTGAAGGCTTTACCACCGGCACCACACCAGTTGCAAACTACTTTATCCGAGCCATCGTAACAGCTTACCTTTCCACAGTCACCACAAACAAAGCATTTTTTCGCTCCACAATATGGGCAGCCAGGGTATTCTTCATCTGTGTAGAAACTACCGCTGAAATTCGTGCGGTCAAATCCCTCTTTTTCTGCCATATCTTCTTTTAACTGGAAAGCCCAGGTTCTCACCCAGTCATCCTCACGTTTTTCAATACGGATTCCGTAGATTTTTTTGTCCTGAATACATTTTGCCAGAATGACACTTGCTTTTTTCTTCATAGCCCATTCCCCCTATTCTTCTTTAAATGTATTGCCATCATAGATCAGCGCGATGGAAATATCATCGCCGCTGCCTTCTCGTGTTCTTTTTTCAAAATTACGGATCAGACTCTTTTCTGCCTTGTCTGGATCCGATAACATGTGTGTGATCAAGCCGTGATAGCGAAGAAAATCCTCATCACAAGCAAATGATTTGAAAAGTCCGTCTGTAGAGACAAACATGGCCACCGGAACTTCCTCGGAATACCAATGTTGGAAATAATGCACTGCATTGGTATTACATAAAGAAGAAGTATAATTGGCATGGGAATTCGGATCTTCCACTGGAATAAATAACTCCTTCTTCGTAGAAAGAACCACAAATCCACCATCTCCAAGCAGCATACCATAGGAAAAGCCATCCGCCATAACCGCAATCAAAACGGTACTTCCGTAAATGGTCGCAATTTTCATTCCTTTGCTCTTATCCTCAGGAATCTTGCTGCGTTCTTCTTCCGTCAGTGGATTTTCCTTATGGTATTCTTCCACTGCTTCTCGCCATTTCATCAGAATCTGCTTTTCCATTTGCTTAAGAATGAAATCTGGATGTTTTAAAAACTGATTTTTAAAATCAGACTGTTTCATGTACTTTTTCAAAAGCTCGATGGAAATCTTCACAGCAATCTTGGCACCCACATCACTTCGAAAATGTTTGGAGCTTCCGTGACCATCCGCCACAACCGCAATCCCAAAATCCTCACCAACAAATGTACCGGAGTAATCCTGACAGACAATCTGTCTGCGGATATGACTGTCCCCAATCACTGTTGCATGAATGCCTTTTATCATTTTACCATCCCTCATCAAATTCGATATCCATATCATCAAGGTCTGAAAGGTCTTCCACACCAAGAATATCCTGTTTCATTTCCTGAACCGCTTCCACCATCTGTTCTTTCTTTGTACCGGCAACGTCTTCTAAAGTACGTTCTCTGCCTTCTGCTTCTGTCAGAGTCATACTGGTACTTCCAATCTTAGAGGAAGTAACGGCAATCTCACGAACCAGTTTTTTCAGCATATCTGCACCATATGCCTGCAATACTAATTCTTCATCATCAGTGAATTCCTGTAACACTTCCATATCCACATTGGAACCGATCGCAAGGGCAATCTTAAGACCATATTTGAACCAGCGGTTCTTTTTCAGCATCTCAAAGCCCTTTTTATAATTATCCGTTGGATATCCATCTGTAATCAGGAAAATTACTGGAGCATAGGATAAGGATGGAGAATGAAGAAAACTATTTCTGGAAAGCTTGCTACATAATTCTTCGCAGGCTTCCCCTAAATCTGTAACACCGTCTGCCTTAAGATTTTCCCATCTCTGGTATTCTTCAATCAATACTGGCTCTGGTGTGATCCATTCGCATCCGGAGGAGAAGGACATCACTGCAATTTTTACATCCGTTCCGGCTTCCCCAACTCCAATCAATTCTGGGAGTACATCTCCCATTACTTTATTCAAAGATTCTAATTTACTTCCTTCCATACTGGTGGAAGTGTCTACCATAAAGAAGATTACCATACTCTTCTTTGCAGGCGGCATCGTTTCTAAAGGATCAATCATATCAAAATTACTCATTGTATACCTATCCTTTCTCGATTCTATTGTTCATTTAACTGCTGACGATCTGGGTCGGCAGTCTCTGTTTTCAATTCATCCAAATCATTTTCTATCATCTCTGTATGATTCAGCCTCAGGAACCAATCTTCTCCGGTTTCAAAGCGAATACGCATACCATTCCAGATTGGGATTCCCTGATCCTGCCCAATATCCTTGGTCGAATTATCTGGAAATACACCTCGCCATACGCCCTGGCTTACATTCTTAATGCCATAAAGACCTTTTCTCTGACGATTTTCCACCACAATTCCTGTGACTTCTTCTTTATGAAATGGAGCTTTTCCTGTCTGACATTCATAAAGTTTTTGCCCCTGAGCCAGCCAAATGGTATCCATGCCGTTGGTCAATGGATAATAAATCTTGCCACATTTTGGACAGATGCGGGTTCCATTTGCCTGCTGCTCTAAACGGAAGGAAAATCCATGGAATTCACATCCGCTGCACTCTTTGTAATCCATGGTAAGCTGCACCAAAAGCTGCATCCAGTCCACGGCAGAAGGGCGAAATTCCGGTGAAGTTCCACCATGGAAAAAGGCCCTCATAAAGCTCTTTTGCAAAGCAGTCGGATAAGCATTCCAATAACGGATCAGCTTATCCTGAATACCTTTCACCGGCTGATTGTCATGTTCTCCGGAATCCATACAGAAGATTCCCTGATCCACACGAAACATTTCCTTTTCCAAAGGAGAAAGGAAACAACGATTCACCATCATTTTTCCTTCAAATGGAGATCCGGTGTGGAAGAAATATTCAAATAAAAATACGGCCATAAAGTAACGATCCGTCTCCACATTAAAATGAAGCTTCTCATCCTTTTCATAGGCTTCCAGCAGCTCTGGAGCTGCAAATTCTGAGATTTCCAAAATCTCCTTATCTTCTTTGATCACGTCCCCTGTCTCAGACAATTCCTCAAAGAGCTCCGCCATGATAAAATCCATCTCTCCGGATTTCAAATCAAAAAGAAAACCGGTGGGATCATTGCTTGCAAATACCTTCCCTTCCTGATGCATTTTTTCAAAAAATGATACAAAGGAGAAGGCTCCGTGAATCAGTGTTTTCATCCCGGCAAAATATGCCGGCTTCCACACCTTTTTTCCATTTTCATCAAGCACAGGATGTATCTCTTCGCGAATCTGAGAAAGGTTCACTCTATCTTTTCTCATTCTAACACACCCTTTTTAAAGAAGAATTTCTGCCTTCACAGTATCGACAAAATCAATCTTTAATCCCTTCCAGATTGGAACGCCTTTGCCTGGGCCAACTTCGCGAACACTTCCATCTGGGAAGGTTGCCGACCAGGTATCTCTGGAAAGATTTTTAATTCCAAAAAGTCCACGTTTCAGTCGATTTTCAATGACTTCTCCTGTTACGGTCTGGAAGTCATCGTTATTCTTCTCTGTGAGACAACGATATAATTTGGCTCCCTGAATGAGTGGAAGCTCAAAACCGTTGACACCGAGGGTATAAATGGTTGTTCCACATCGTTCGCAAGAGAGGGTATGTTCTCCTGATTTTTCAAAGGCAGAAGAGAATGTCACTCTGCCGCAGGTACAGTGTACAATATCTAATTTCAGCTGAATCAGCATCTGAATCCAGCTTTTTTCAATAATTCTGGCATTTGGCTCCTGGATACCATAAGTAAATGACATGGTAAATGCCTTACGAATAAATTCCGGATAGATCTGCCAGAGGCGGATTACATTATCATGCACTCCTTTTACCGGACGATTTGAGGCATTATTTGGATCATAAACAAAGACAGGATCCTTGCCATAATGAATCAAATCATTTTCTTCTGTCATAACAACGCAGCTGAGTACTTTGCTTCCCTCCAAAGGATCACCTCGGAAGAATAATTTGAATAAAACGACAGAGAGGGAGTAACGGTCTGTCAAAACATCTGGTTTTGCAATACCTTTTACAACCTCCGGTGCCATAAAGCCAGGCATTCCTCCGATTCCAAAGTTGTCACCGTCCGCTGCCACGTTATCGCAGTCACAGACCAGAACATGCCCGGTTTTTGTATCAATAAAGAAACCGCCATCGTTAAGATCCTGATAACTCTTTCCACGCAAGTGAAGTTCTCGGAAAGCTTTTACGATATTGATGGCTGCTGTAATCATCACATCCAGGGAGGCAAAACGCACCGGTACTTTACGAGCAGCCTGTCCCTTCATGCGAGGTTTTTCCCAGCGATATCCATTATAAATATCCGTGAAGGATTCATAACCTCTTGGAGCCACCTGCATCAGGTATCCAAATGCTCCATTTGCCTTACATTCTGTCAGGAAAAGCGGCCAGATAAACTGATCATTTGGCGCACCATCCTGTATATTCTTTCTTAAATTATCACGAAATGCTTTTGGGTTTTTCATGCGGCTGATGAAATACCATTTTAAAGCATAATCCTTGCCCTTATAGCGAACAAGATATACGATTCCCTGGCCACCGCGACCTAATTCTCTTGAAACGACAGCTTCACCGCCGCTTTCCATAGGGACACGTTCACCAACCTTTAATTCTCTCATTCCCATGTTACTCAATTCCCATCCTTTGTTCTATTCAACGATTACCAGCCTTCATCATAGTTGACCGCATCAAGATCCACTGCTTCTCCGAGAATATCCTTGGTACCTTCACGAATCTCCTGTACCAAAAGCTGCTGTTTTGCCTGTGCTACCACAGTTTCTCCACCGGCAGATGGTCTCATACCCATGCCAATTGGTCTGTTCATCGGTGCTCTGTCATCAACTAATGCTAAGCTGCGGCTTCCAATCTGAGAGGAAGTCACTGCAAGAAGTTTCACCAGTTCACGAAGCTGGTCTGCTGTTTTTGCCTGCACAGCCAGTTCATCGTTGCCTGTAAATTCGCGGAGAACATCCATATTTACTTCAGAACCGATGCCAAGTGCAATTTTTAACCCATACTGGAACCATTTATTCTCTTTTAAAGTATCTAAACCTTTCTTCCAGTCATCGTTTGGTGAACCATCAGATAAAAGGAAAATAACCGGTGCGAAAGAAAGGGATGGTGCATTCAGAAAACTGTTTCTAGAAAGTTTTTTAGAAAGTTCCATGAAAGCATCTCCCATGAAAGTAAGCCCTTCTGGCTCTAAACGATTCCAATGCTGATATTCTTCAATGCGAACCGGATCCGGTGTCACCCACTCTACCTTGGTGGAAAACTTCATCACCGCGATCTTCACATCTGTGGAAGCTTCTCCTACCCCAATCAAAGAAGGAAGAAGTTCTTCCATCGTACTATTTAAAGAACCAATTTTTGTTCCTTTCATACTTTTTGAAACGTCAATTAAAAAGAAGACTGTCATACTCTTTTTCGCTGGTTCCATAGCATCCAGAAAATCATCTTCCGATGCCTGGAAATTCGCAGCGATATGATCAGAAGCTGCCTGGTAAGAAGACACCTTATCCCCCAGTTCTTCCTGAATCAGACTGCTGCCAAGAGAGTATTTTTTTCCGAGTAAAAGATCGTCATCCACTTCATTTAAATCAATCCACTTCGGCATATTTCTACCTCCTCAAATGTTGCATACATACAATTCGCGCACTTATTTTAACCGAATCCCCATGAGGAATCCACATTGGAAATTTCCTCCAATTTTACAGGATCAGGCAAATGGTTTTTTCTGTTCTTTTTGTTCTACTTCGATTCGAACACTAATTATGATTATACACGATATTACCAAAAATACAAAATAGTTATCTGCCTAATTTATGGAAAATGTTGTGCATATATGAAAAAAAAGCGGTCCGCCACCAAAAAGTGACTGACCGCTTTGCAATCAAAAATTAAAGTTCACAGTTGTTAACTGTTCTTGGGAATGGAAGTACGTCACGGATGTTGCTGATACCTGTTAAGTACATAATCAGACGTTCAAATCCAAGACCGAATCCAGAGTGATGTGTGGAACCATATTTACGAAGGTCAAGGTAGAATTCATATCCTTCGGTACCCATACCAGTTTCATTCATACGATTTACGAGTTTTTCGTAATCATCTTCTCTCTGGCTACCACCGATGATTTCACCGATGCCCGGAACAAGACAGTCCATAGCAGCAACTGTTTTGCCATCTTCGTTAAGCTTCATATAGAATGCTTTGATTTCCTTTGGATAGTTGATAACGAATACTGGACGTTTGAAGACTTCTTCTGTCAGATAACGTTCATGTTCTGTCTGAAGGTCTGTACCCCAAGTAACTTTGTATTCGAATTTATCGTTGTTTTTCTCAAGCATTTCAACAGCATCTGTATAGGTAACTACACCGAAATCAGAATCTAAGATGTGGTTGAGACGTTCGATGAGTCCTTTGTCAACAAACTTGTTGAAAAAGTTCATTTCTTCTGGAGCATTTTCCATTACATAGCGGATAACGTATTTTAACATGGCCTCTGCAGTTTCCATGTCACCTTCTAAGTCAGTGAATGCCATTTCAGGCTCGATCATCCAGAACTCAGCTGCATGTCTTGCTGTGTTGGAGTTTTCTGCACGGAAGGTAGGACCAAATGTGTAAATATTGCGGAAAGCCTGTGCGTAAACTTCACCGTTTAACTGGCCGGAAACAGTAAGATTTGTGCATTTTCCGAAGAAATCCTGGGAGTAATCTACTGCACCATCTTCTGTTCTAGGAATCTCATTAAGATCCATGGTTGTAACCTGGAACATTTCTCCAGCACCCTCAGCATCACTGCCTGTGATGATTGGAGTATGAACGTAAACAAAGCCCTGTTCCTGGAAGAACTGGTGGATTGCAAATGCTGCAAGAGAACGTACGCGGAATACAGCCTGGAACATATTTGTTCTAGGACGAAGGTGAGAAATGCTTCTTAAGTATTCAATACTGTGTCTCTTCTTCTGTAATGGGTAATCTGGTGCGGAAGCACCTTCTAAAACAACAGAATCCGCCTGAATTTCAAATGGCTGTTTTGCATCTGGTGTTGCAACTAAAGTACCTTCTACGATAACTGCGGAACCAACATTATATTTGGAAACTGCAGCAAAATTATCCATTTCCTCACCGAAAACGATCTGTAATGTTTCAAAAAATGTACCATCATGAAGTACAAGGAATCCAAAATGTTTGGAAGCACGAATACTTCTTACCCATCCGCCAACGGTAACTTTCTGGCCGATGTAGGCTTCCTGATTCTTATAAATCTCGCGAACCGTAACCATATTATTCTATCTCCCTTCATTGATCAATCTATGAAAACCCAAAGCATATTTGGGTCACATTTGCTTCATACACAATAATTAACTATTCTATCACACATTGGGAACTTTTGCATAATTTTTTCTCATTTTTTGCAAAAAATAATCCTGCTTTATGTTATACTCATAAAAGAATAAGCGCTCCATTTACAAAAGGAGCAAATGAAAGGAGCTTCCAATGAAATTTCATAGAGTTTTATTATTCACCAATATATCCATGGATGTAACACCTGTGGGTGACGACCTCCACATTCTTTTACTGGGAGGAGATCATCCTTATTTAGGCTGCACTGCTTACGCAACTCCTGCAGAAGAGCCAGAGGATCCGGAAAAGCCAGAAAGTGATATTTCCGTTCTTACCACTTTAGAAAACCCAGAAGCAACCTTCTGTATCTATGTGGCAGATAAAATCTCCAAAGCAACTGGCAAAACCGTTCTTTGTACCGGTGGAATCTATGTGGACAACCCTAGTGAACATGAAGTGGCAAAGCTTTATGAAAACGTGGATGACCTCATTAAAGAATGGCTTTTCTTCAATGCGGACTAGCATATTACATTTACAAAATGATGTCTTCAATGTATCTCAATCAATAAAGGGGCGCCTAAAGCGCCCCTCTTTCTTTATGATTCTGTATCCACTCATCTAAAGTCAGTGGAGTATAATCCGAATACATGCAAAAACAATTTAACATATTGCATGGAATCGGTTTTGGCTCCGTATCAAAGCGACTCTGATACAGAGTATTTCTGGTGGTTTCCTTAAACTGTCTCACCAGATATTCATCCTGGCTGTCATGGACATGCCCATAGAGCATATAAGTGCTGGGATAGCCATTCTTATTTCTACGGTATTGCCCATTATAACAAAAGATCGGATAGTGGGATAAAACCACCTTTCTCTTATTATCTTTCATCTCTGCATAGTGCTTAATCCAGACAAAACGCTCGGAATGAAAAGCCGGACTCTCTAAATATTTGTAATCATGATTTCCGATAATCAAATAAAGAAGACCATTTAAACGTTTCAGCAGCTCATTGGTTTCCTCCCCACTTCCCATGGAAAAATCTCCTATAATCACAACCTCATCCTTCGGCTTTACTTTTTCATTCCATTTACGGATCATGACTTCGTTCATCTCTTTTGCATCTGCAAAGCCACGACAATCCATATTATCATTTAATCGCTCCGAGAAGAAATGGAGATCCGAAATATAATATCGCATTCTATCCTTTCCTTTCTCTAATAATAGCCTCGTTTGTTGGATTGTCTCCAGATTTTTCGTTTTTCTGCTTCCTTAATTAAATCATCACGAAAATCTGGATGTGCAATGGAAATCAACAAATCCGCACGTTCCCAGGTGGATCTTCCCTCCAGATTCACAACGCCAAACTCTGTGGCCAGATAATAAACCTGACTACGAGGGGAAGTGATAATATCTCCATTAAATTGGGGAAGAATTCTTGACTCTTTGGTGCCATCTTTCTTTTTATGAGTGGAATGCATGCAGATAAAGGCTTTTCCACCACGGGATGCCGATGCCCCAATGAGGAAATCCAGCTGTCCACCAGTTCCACTGATTTGTCTTGCACCAAAACTTTCAGAAGATACCTGACCATAAAGATCAATGGCCAGACAGGAGTTGATGGAAACCATATTATCAATCTGCCCAATGATATTTGGGCTATTTACATATTCCATGGGATACGCTGCCACACCATGGTTATCATCCAACCACTCATAAAGCTCACTGGAGCCAATGGCCACACCAAGAACCCCTTTTCCACGGTTGATGGTTTTCCGTTTGTTGGTCAGTTTTCCAGCTTTAAACATCTCGAGATAAGGATCCGAACAAAGCTCAGTATGCATACCAAGATCCTTCAGATCGGATCTCGCAATGATTTGTCCAACGGCATTTGGAATGCCACCAATACCCAGCTGTAATGTTGATCCATCGATAATGTTAGAAATTACATGTTTGGCAATCTGAATATCACGTTCTCCTGGAATTGCCGGTTTATTTTCAGGGAATGGTTCATGTTTCCCTTCCACAATAAAATCCACCTCGGTGATATGAACACATTCATCATAACCACCATGAAGTTTTGGTAAATGTTCATTGATTTCTACAATGACAAAATCAGCATCTCGAACAATCGGTCCTGCCACACCCGTGTTGGCAGAGAAGTTAAAATATCCGTGTTTATCCATTGGGGAAACACTTACCATTACTACATTTACATCAAGAAAATACTGATAATAGGCCGCATTGTTATGAAAAACCTGTGGAATATGATAACACAAACCACGGTCACAAAGTTTTCTCTCGTAGGAAGAACAATGCCAGCTATGGTAAATAAAATGTTCCTGACTTTCATCACATTCTGCCACTTCAATCGGGCCCGGAATCAGATTACCACGGATTTTTACGTCATATAATTCCTCTTTTCTCTTGGCAAGTGCACGGTCCAAAAGCACTGGTTTTCCAACGGAGCTGGTATAGTCCACCCAATCACCATTTTTTACGATTCCGACCGCTTCTTCCGGCGTTCTTAATTTTGATCGATACATTGGCTGATAATTTACTAACATCGCAATTCCACCTCCATCAGATTTCTAATCGATTTTTTTGATTATATCATATAATAAGAAAAAATCACAAAAAAATCGCCCCGGCATAAACCGAGGCGATAAAATATCGAAATATTTTAAGCAAAAATTCCCAATGGAGTCATGTAAATTACATGATCTGACGGAACATAGCTTCGAAATCTTCAAGTGTAGCTGGACGTGGGTTACCAGGAGCACAAGCGTCAGCAGCTGCGGATTCGCAAAGGAATGGAAGATCTTCTTCTTTGATATCAAGTTTTGTAGGGATACCAACGTCAACGGATAACTGACGAACTGCATCGATAGCAGCTTTACGGTATTCAGCTTCGCTCATACCAGTTGTATCTACATCAAATGCTTCAGCGATATCTTTGAATTTTGTTCCTGTGTATTCCTGATTGAATTCCATAACGATTGGAAGCATCATAGCACATGCAACACCGTGAGGTGTATCATATACAGCACCAAGTGTATGAGCCATGGAATGAGCAATACCAAGACCAACGTTGGAGTAAGCCATAGCTGTTACGTACTGAGCAAGAGCCATACCTTCACGTCCATCAGGATCGTTTTCTACAGCTTTACGTAAGTTTTTAGCGATGAGCTGAATGGATTTAAGGTCGAGACAGTCAGCTAATTCCCAAGCTGCAGCTGTTGTGTAACCTTCGATTGCATGTGTAAGAGCATCCATACCTGTGGAAGCTGTAAGACCTTTTGGCATAGAAGCCATCATATCTGGGTCTACTACTGCGATGTCAGGGATATCGTTAGGGTCCACACATACGAATTTACGTTTCTTTTCTACGTCTGTGATAACGTAGTTGATTGTGGATTCAGCACCTGTACCACCTGTTGTAGGAACAGCGATTGTGAATACAGTACGGTTCTTTGTTGGAGAAAGTCCTTCAAGAGAACGAACATCGTAAAATTCTGGGTTGTTTACGATGATACCGATACCTTTACCGGTATCCATGGAAGAACCACCACCGATTGTGATCATGAAATCAGCACCAGAAGCTTTGTAAGCATCAACACCGTGCTGAACGTTTTCGATTGTTGGGTTTGGTTTGATATCGGAGTATAATTCGAAAGCGATATCATTTGCTGCTAAAAGATCTGTAACTTTAGCTGCAACACCGAATTTTACAAGGTCTGGATCAGAAGCTACGAAAGCTTTTGTTAAACCTTTGGATTTTACGATTCCAGGAATCTCATTGATAGCGCCATGTCCGTGGTAAGAAATACCATTGAGTACGAAACGATTTACTGCCATAATAATCATTCTCCTTTTTATGTTTTTTTTGCTGCATCCACAGCATATTTGATAATATTATATTGGTAATATAGTTTTTTAAAAAGAGACTTTTTGCTTTTATTCATAATCTTTTTTGTCTACATTCTAAAATTATGTGTGTTTTTCACAAATCAAGAGTGACATTCTTGTTTTCCTTTGACATCAAATTTCTCTTTTTATGAATAATGGTCACTTTTATAACATATAATTATTTGATATTTTAAAAATAGGGTATTATATTGTCATCTCTTTAATAAAACTCTTTAATCTTTTGGGCCATTTTTCTTAATTATTATAGATTTCCTACAAATCGTTAAGTAAATTTTCGTAAATATATAGTAATTCAAAGAAACATTTGTTATAATTATATTGTTCCGATTCATTTGTTTTTTCTATAAAAGCAACTCAATCAACATTATAAATAAGGAGGAAAATAATGAAAAAACTTAACAAAATCTTATTAAGTGTCATCGCCGTTTTTGCATTGGCAGTCTTTGTGAAGCTTCCAGTTGATGCAGCTGCAAAACAGACAGCTTGTACACAAACATCTGTAACTATACAATGGGATCTACCATACTATGCAACATCTAGTTACTATACTGTAACTGGCTATGGTTTTAGTACTTCTGCAAGTATTACACCAACGAGTTTTACACAAAATGACCCATACCGTACTTCCGGAACCTTCAGTCTACCAACCAATTACTCCGGATATGTATATATTTTCTGTTCTTATTACAGAAATAGCGATCCTTACAAAACATTAGAATCTGATTGGTTTACATCAACTTATGTAAACACACTTCCTGCTACTGCTGCTACTAATAATTTCGCAGTGGATAGTGTATTATATAACACGAAAAAAGTATCTTTCAAGGTATCGCAAAATCCATCTGCAAGTGGTTTCCAACTTGAACTTTACAAAAATGGACAGTTTGCAACAAGACAGGCCTTTTATGGTTCTTCTTCCACATACCTTCCTGTAGCAGCGAATATAATGTATCAGTATCGTGTAAGATATTATATCAAGAACTCCTCCAACGGTCAGACTTATTACAGTGCAAGCTGGAGTCCAATGCGTAAGTTCTGTCTTGCAAAATACAGTGGAAAAGCGAAAAGTAATAAAAAAGGATTCAGTCTTACTTTGAAGAAAGCCACAGGCGTTTCCAAATACCTTATATATGTTTCCAAAAAATCCTCCTCCACTGGATTTAAAAAGATTGCATCAGTATCTCTGGGTAAAAAATCTAAAAAAACCATTCAGATTGTAAAAGGATATAAGAAAAAAGCAACAAACTACATCCGTATCATCCCAGTATTCAAAGATGGATCAAAGAGTGATATCATCTCAACTGGAAGCATTTATGTTTACAAATAAAACAGATCAAACCTTAATTTAAACACAAAAAGGAACTGTCGCAGAAACGCCTTCGCTCATCCCTTAAAAGGTATGGCGAACACGTTTCTGCGGCTTTTTTTCATAGTAAAATAGGGACATCTGATTGCACGTTCTCTTTCTAACCTACGG
>JAUNNI010000005.1:0-5237 GCA_030531555.1 Eubacteriales bacterium
ACAAAACAGAAGGATGGCATGACTCCGCATTCTTCAACGTAGCTAAAGTATTTGATATCGCTATTCATGGTGGTAAAAACCGCGATGGCAAACAGTTAGGACCAGTTTGTAAACCAATGCCAGAATGGAAATCCATGGATGACGTTTACGAAGCACTCGAAACAGAAATCGCTTACTTCGTAGAAAAATTAGTTGAATCTGATAACGCAGTAGATATCGCTCATGCACAGCGTGCACCACTTCCATTCATGTCCGCATTAGTAGAAGACTGTATCGGCCGTGGTAAAACTGTTATGGAAGGTGGAGCTATCTACAACTTCACAGGCCCTCAGGCATTCGGTAACGTTGATACTGGTGATGCTATTTACTGTATCCAGAAACACGTATTCGAAGATAAAGATCTTACAATGGCTCAGATTTACGAAGCTATGGAAAACAACTTCGGTGCTGAACTCGGTGCTGGTTGCTACGATGGTCCATTCGTAGTTATGTCCGCTCCTGCAGCAGTAGAAGAAAAAGCAGTTGAAGCAGCTCCAGCTGACGATATGGAAGCTATCATCAATGCAGTAGTTCGTAAGATCCTTGCAGAAAAAGGCGCTAAAGTTGACATGGCTATGACAACTTCCAGCAAAGCTTGCGAATGCTCCGATGCTAAGAGAGCTGAATACGATAGAATTCGTAGAATCCTCGATGCAACACCTTGCTTCGGTAACGATATTGATGAAGTAGATATGTGTGCTCGTAAAGCTACCCAGATTTACTCTCATGAAGTAGAAAAATACAAAAACCCACGTGGTGGTCAGTACCAGGCTGGATGTTACCCAGTATCCGCTAACGTATTATTCGGTAAAGATGTACAGGCACTTCCAGATGGACGTTACTCCAACGCTCCTCTTGCTGATGGTGTTTCCCCACGTCAGGGCCATGACGTTAAGGGACCTACAGCTGCAGGTAACTCCGTAGCTAAGTTAGATCAGCTTAACATCTCCAACGGTACACTTTACAACCAGAAGTTCTTACCATCCGCAGTAGCTGGTGATCAGGGACTTATGAACTTCGCAGCAGTTATCCGTAACTACTTCGATAAGAAGGGTATGCATGTACAGTTCAACGTAATCGATAAAGAAACACTTCTCGATGCTCAGGCTCATCCAGAAAACTACAAAGACTTAGTAGTACGTGTAGCTGGTTACTCCGCTCATTGGAACGTACTTGCTAAAGAAGTACAGGATGATATCATTGCTCGTACAGAACAGTCCTTCTAATCTGAAACATTTTTATAGTATTTCAGCATAAATAACTACATGCCCGGTTGATCCGGGCGTGTAGATTACCTATTTTTTGAATGGCTGTACTTAAGGAGGAAGTTGATATGTGCTTTACATACAGAGGGACAGATTTCACAGATCATAGCTTCTTACCAAAACTGAATGTAACAGCAGCTAGTTTTACTTATGAAGAAAGAGAACCAGATTTAGAGAAAAAAGGGCTGGTATTCAATATGCAGAGATTCTCTGTAAATGACGGTCCAGGCGTTCGTACCATTGTTTTCTTAAATGGATGTCCTCTTCGTTGTAAATGGTGTTGCAATCCGGAATCTCAGGAATTGAAGCCGGTTGTTATGTTCAAGGCACAGAATTGTGTTGGTTGTGGAAACTGTACTGTAGTTTGTCCTACAGGCGCTTCTGATCTAAGTGTTCCAGGTAAGATTGATCATTCCAAATGCATCAACTGCTTCAAGTGTGTTGATGTATGCTACCATCAGGCCCTCGAAGTCTCTGGTAAATGGATGACAGTTGAGGAAGTTCTTAAAGAATTATATCAAGATCGAACTGTTTACAGAAGATCAGGCGGTGGTATTACCATCTCAGGTGGTGAAGCTCTCATGCAGCATGAATTCTTAGAAGAATTGCTCAGAGGATGCAGATCCGTAGGATGGACCACAGCAATTGAAACAACAGGACTTGCTTCTACACAGGTTCTCGATAAGATTATTCCATTGTTAGATACTGTAATGATGGATATCAAACATATCGATCCTGCAGTACATAAAGCATGGACAGGTGTTTCAAATGAGAAAATTTTAGAAAATGCATTATACATTTCCAAAATTGCGAAAAAACTGATCATTCGAGTTCCTACCATCCCAGGTTTCAATGCAGATGAAGATACCATTCGTGGTATTGCTCATTTCTGTACTTATTTAGACCAGACGAACTTTGGTGGTATTCACTTACTTCCATATCATGACTTTGGTACCAATAAGTATGATATGCTTGGAAAACCTTATGAAATGGCTGGAACCAATAGACCAGAAGATGAATATATGCAAAAATTGAAATCTATTGTTGAAGCAGAAGGTGTTCGTTGCCAGATTGGAGGATGATGGAATGCAGGATTACATTTTATTCACTTCTGAATCTGTAACAGAGGGACATCCGGATAAGCTTTGTGACATTATCTCTGATTCTTTACTTGATGCTTATTTTGAACAGGATCCTAATTCTCATGTTGCTATGGAAACCATGGCTTCCAAGGGAATGGTGTTCCTTTCCGGTGAAGTTACTTCATCTGCCAAGTTTGATATTATTGCAAAAGTAAGAGAAGCGATTCTCGAAGTTGGATATGACAGTGATGAAAAAGGTTTGAATGGTAATACATGTATCATTCTTCCAAATGTATCAATCCAATCTCCAGATATTGCACAGGGTGTAAACCAGACAGATGGTGAAATCGGTGCAGGCGATCAGGGCATGATGTACGGATATGCTTCCGATGAGACAGAAGAGTATATGCCTTTATCTATCTCTTATGCTCATAAACTTTGCAAGAAGCTTACAGAAGTTAGAAAAGATGGTACTCTTTCTTATCTTTATCCAGATGGTAAATCCCAGGTTACAGTTGCTTATGATGGTAATGGGAATGTCGCTGGTATTACAGCGATTGTTGTGTCCGCACAGCACAGTGCTTCTGTCTCAATGGATCAGCTCCGAGCTGATATAAAGGAAAAAGTCATTGATGCAGTAATTCCTGCAGATTTGATTTTACCAGATTGTAAGATCTTTATTAATCCAACCGGTCGTTTCGTTGTAGGCGGTCCAGAGGGAGATACTGGTCTTACAGGCAGAAAAATCATAGTAGATACTTACGGTGGAATTGCCCGACATGGTGGCGGTGCTTTCTCAGGCAAAGACCCAACAAAGGTTGACCGCTCCGCAGCTTACATGGCAAGATATGCAGCAAAGAATATTGTTGCAGCAGGTCTTTGTAAGAAATGTGAGATTAATCTTGCATATGCAATCGGTGTTCCACAACCCGTATCAATAAAAATCGATACCTTTGGAACGGAAGAAGTTCCAAGAAGTATCATCGAAAAAGCTGCTAAAAAAGTGTTTGACTTTAGCGTTTCTGGTATTATTCGAAACCTCTCTCTCACATCTGTTTCTTATAAACCAGTTGCTTCTTTAGGACACTTTGGAAGACTTGATTTGGATCTCCCTTGGGAGAAACTTGATAAAGTCGATGCACTTGTTGAAAGTGCAGTCAGCTATATGGCTGTTGAAATTATTAAACAGTCCAGATAATATATTTTTTAAAAAGTTTATTATATCTTCCATAAATCGGTCTCAACACTCTCTCACATTTTTACGATTATATCAAGATAGATGAACTTGAAAATCGGTACAGGATTTGTAAAATCTTGTACCGATTTTTTATTTTAATGGTAAATATCGTAACTTTTACATAAAATATGATGTTTTAGAAATAATCAAATGTAATATGTTGTCTTTATTTGAAAAAAACAGAACAAGTAAATAAACAAGAAAAGTTAAAAAAGAAGCAAAATTATACTAGGTATTATGATAAATTGAACAAAAAATAAGACGTGTATTTGAGATATTTATGATAAAATATTTTTAAATATAAGAAATAGTAAATTTCAACAGAAAAAAATTGATGTAATAATTTTCGCAAAATATAAAGGAAGAAAAATTAACTGAAATAGGAGAAATCTGATGAGTGATGTGAGTACAGCATATAGAAATAAGAAAAAAGAGGTTAGTTTAATGGGACTTTTTGGGAGAGAATCCCTTGAATTGTTGCAAAAAAAATATGCTGAAGCAACAGATTTTTCGTTTTCCATTACAGACTTTAAAGGGGAAGAAATTACCAATAGCTTGATTCTTAACCATTATTGTGACAAGAAAAAACAGACAGGATCTTGTGAAAGCTGTCGTATGTCTGGAGCTTTTGCTGCAGCGAAAGCGGCATTTACAAACAATCCTTATTTGTTTGAGTGTGAACAAGGGCTGGTAGAAGCAGCAATCCCAATCATTGTCAATAATCAATATTTGGGTGCTGTGATCTGTGGACGTGTTCGTTGTAATGATAAAAAGAATCTTCCGGATACCGTGGCGAATCAGGAAGTTAATAGTGATCATAAAGAAGAAGATCCAAAGTTAATGGAATTATATGAAGAGATCCCTGAATTTTCTTATAAGAAAATTAAAGCGATTGCTTCTTTAGTCAGTGATTATTTTAAAGAAAAAAGTGAAAAAGAATCCTATGCAATTATGGTAGCAGATTATGAACATAAAGAGATTCATTTGAAGGATCTTCGTAAAAAGAATGCTTCTCTTACAAGACATTCTAAACTGAATGATATGAAATCGTTACGAGCATCCATATTACCAGAAGTTTTGATTAATATGTTAGTTACCATATCAAATTATGCAATATTGGAAGATGCCCAGGAGACAGAAACTTTGGTGGAAGGACTTTCGTCTATTCTTCGTTACTATATAGAACAGAATCAGGACCGTATTCTTTTATCACAGGAGATTGCTATGGTGGAAGAATATATGAATATTTTGAGTAAACGTTATAGCAATCGTCTCAAGGCAAGAATTCAACACAAGAGTGAATCGGAAAGACAGACCATTCCAAGAGCATCAATTCTACCGTTGGTAGAATACATTGTTCATTTTGGAATCCTATCAAACAATAATAGAGGAACCTTTTATCTGGATACCACATATTCTATTGATCGTTGTGTGATTACTTTGCAGTATGAACACAAAGAAAATGATATGGAAAGTATGGGTTATCTTAACCAATCCGGACATATTATTGATGAATCTTTTATCAGTGATCAGATGAATAATATTAAAAAGCGTCTGGAATATGAATACAATGGAGATTATTCTTTGAAGGTTCAGAAGGATATGATTGTCCTA
>JAUNNI010000005.1:5247-54956 GCA_030531555.1 Eubacteriales bacterium
TTCAGAAAGTGATGAGGTGAGAAATTGATTCAGGTACTTTTAATTGAACAGGAATGTTTATATCAGAATACCTTTCGCAAAATCATAGAAAGACAGAAAAACTGTCAGTTGGTAGGCATTGCAGAAAATGGTATGGAAGCCATGCGCTACGTGGAAAAATACCATCCACAAATGATCTTTTCTGAAGTTTTATTGGGAAAAGAAAATGGCATTGATATTTGTCGTGCGCTGAAAAAGAAATATCCAGATATTGCATTGTATATCTTGAGCAGTTTTTGCAATATAGAGTTGATGAAAAATTCTATGAAGGCGGGAATTGATCGATATCTTTTAAAACCTTTGACAAAAGATGCCTGTGACACGATTTTTGTGGAAGAGGTTAGACAGGATGAGCAGGAGGACAACGAAATTTACCGTAGTCTGGTCCAGTCTATCGAAAAACGGGAATATCGAACTGCTTATGAAGTGAGTAAAAGCTATGTGGCAGATATCTTTGAAAATGTGGAAACATCTAAGAGAAAAGATTATCTTAGACAGACAGCATCCAATCTGTTTTATCTGATTCCGGGAATGGATAGTTCCCAGAAAGATTATTATCTGCAAAAATATGATATTAACAGTAAAATCATCTATAAAGAGATGATGTGTTATTGCTGGCTCATTTCGGTGATTACAGAAATATTCCGTCAATTGTGTGTTATGAAATACACTCATATGAATAAAGTACTTCAATATATTGAAAATAATATTCATAATGAGATTTCATTGACTGAGCTTGCAGATCAGGCAGGAATCAGTAGTGGATATTTAAGTCGCATCTTCAAAAAATATTATCATATCAGTGTGGTAGACTATATTCATCTTCGAAAGATTGTTTCTGCAAAACAGTATATGGTATCCAGCGAAATGAATATCTCTGATATTTCATTTTTACTGGGATATAGTGAGGCGGGTTATTTCTGCAAGATTTTCAAAAAATATGAAAAAATGACTCCATCTGCATTTACCAATCAATATGTGAAAAATTGATTGCTTTTATATCATTATACAAAAAGAAAGAGGAAAGGCTTCAAACCTTTCCTCTATTTTTATATCCAAGGGTTGGAATTTTTTAAGATTGGATCTTCAATTCGTTTCAGAAGCTCAGGTCCATGATTTAAAAGGAAATCACTGGATGAGAAAGTCAGCTGTCTTGCGCGTAAAACATCAATCAGTTTTTTACAAAGATTTTCTACCTGGAAAATTAATTGTTCTGACTGATCTTTTAAGGAAAGTTGGGCAATCTGATTCATGGCTACCATTGTGCTGCTGCCAAGAACTGGAAGTGATTTCAATCCTTCTTGTTCCCATTTATAGTAAGGACGATAAATTTTATTTAACAGATAGATCATGGAAGAGTAGTGTTCCATGAAGGCATCCAAAGCATGGTGGGCTGCTACAAGCTGACCACGCTTCAGGGATCGTGGCAGATTATATTGACCGCTTTGTGCAATCTGCATACACTCAATCGCCATCTTTTTTAACTGAACATCTTTTGGATAATGTTTTAAAAGACCTTTTCGGATTTCACTGAAAACGCCCAGATTATCCATAAAAACCTTTCCATTAGTTGCTGTGGAAAGTGGAATATCGGTAAGCTGCATCCAAATGGAATTGGAGCTTGGGACTTCATGGATAGACAGGTATTTATCATAAAAGTCTTCGATGGAGAATAAACCAATTCGACCACCTCCATAGGTAGATGTGTTACGTTCACCAAAACCAGCATAAGATGTCGGTAGCTTATCCACTTCTGCACGGAGTTTTTTTCCATAAATCGGAATATCTTCTGCAGGAATATAAATCTGGAAAGATGGTCCAAAGTCATGATCTCTGGAAATCATATCGTCATATCCATAGCATTCAGAACCTTCCCCAACTAGTCCGGCTGCCATACGTGGAAGGTATTCTGCAAGCTCACGTTCTAACATAGGATAGCATATATCAAAGAAATATGCTTCTGCGAGTTCCAAACCTTTGCTTTCCTGTGTAATGTGGAAAGATCCTTTTTCTTGCTTCATTTTTTCTTTGGCTACTTCGTAATTGATCAGGCTGTTTTTATAACTTTCACTATCTATGCCCAGGCGTTCCTTACTGATGGAAACTGCCTCCTCAAAATATTTCAGAGCTTTTTTGTAATTCTTGTCTTCGTAATAAATACTTCCCAGGTTATTGAGGGCACCGGCATAGAGAGTAACCGCATGATCAATATATTTTTTAAAGATAGTTATTGCTCTTTGTAGCATTAAAATGGCTTTATCTTTTTGACCTGTATGTTTATATGGCTCCACCAGATTATTCAAAGTGATGCCATACAGTACTTCATGGGAAGAATCTGTTCCTAAAATATCAAGACAGATCATGTGAAGTGGAATGGCTTCTTGATATCGTCCCATGGCCTGATAGAGAAGACCTAAATTATTACAAAGTCCTGCATAAGGAAAAGCATGGTTTCCAATGGTATCTTCATAGATCTTTTTCGCCTGCAGGAAGAGTTTTTCACTTTCGGCATGGTATTCCATTTCACGAAGAAGATTCGCCATATTGACAAGGGAAGAAGCATAATCCGGATGATTTTTTCCTTTTAATTTCAAAGATAAGGCAACAGCCTTTTGTAAATAGGTCATGGATTCTTCATAACGATGCAGATTGCGTAATAAACCACCGAACTCTGTATATAAAGCTAAAGTTTCGTCATGGTTCTCTCCGTAGACTTCTAAAGAAATTTTGATAGATTTCTCATAAATCGGAACTAACTCAGGCCATGCTTCTCTTGCTTCAATTTCTTCAATTTGTTTATATAATTCTTTTAAACGTGGATCTAACATATCCATTTCCTCTCATTTCTTTCTCAGGAAAAAAGTATGGATTATTTTTTACTTTCCATGGCTTTCTCAAGAATCTCCATGGCTTTTTCTCCTTCTTTTAAAGTGAGGAGCGCAACATTATGTTCTTTTAAACGCTGATATGTTGTAAGGATCAGATCGATATCATTGGAAATTTTATCTAAACGGATGACAATAATGGCATCTAATCTACCATTTTCCACATCTTTCATCATGCGATGAAAGCCTGGTCGGTCAAGATTGGATGGAGGATAATCTCCAAGATCGGTAAAGTTGAAATATTCGCAATCTGTCCCATATATGCCTTCCACACGGTTTTTACAGGCAACCGCATCCTTGATCATGCCTTTTACATAAATTTGAGAACAGCCTGGACAACCGCCTCGAAGATGCTGGTGATTATAAATTCCAATTCTCATAAATCTTTCCCCTTCTTTCTAAAATTCATCACAGTATATTTGTATTCTAATTTATATTTTATCAAAAGATATCAGGATTCTTAGTAAGAAAAAATAGTGTTAGTTGGAAATATCCCACGTGTGATTATTAATACAAAAATGATGGTTTTATCTTCCTAAAAAAGGTCATTTGCTTATGCTAGAATATAGTTGATTTATGATATGTGTGACGAGACTATAGAGGGAGGAGAGTAATATGGAACGTACAGAATTAGAAGCTTTGGTTGTACAAAAAGAATGGGATATGTTCCAAAAAGTAAATGGAATCGGTGGCCGTGCTGCCTGTCAGGACCAGATGGCAACTTTTATCATCATGAGAACAAGTCAGTTTGAAAGCTGGGAGCTTAATGTAGTAGAAAGCTATCTGCAGGATTTGGTTGAGGCAGAAAATGAAGGACGTAATCTGCTTATGGAAAAATATGCTTATATGATGGAAGAAACAGACCCTGTTTATTTTGAGCAGATTCGAAAACTCTTACCAAAAGTAACTCCTAAAAAGATACTTCTCGTAGAAAAAATCGTTACTCATTATATGGCCTGGGTAGAAGAATTTGCTATAGCGTACCCTCATATTCGAAAAAATGGTCGTCCGGCAGAAGGGATTTCTTTAGATGGAACAACCAGTTTACGTAACTATTTGCAGAGTGAATTATATACTTATTCAGAAAGAACGTTGGAATTGTTTGCCGGAAGTATCATCAGTAATGTTGAGCTGAATCGTTATTGGCTTAGCATGGAGAAGATGGCACAGGCCTATGGATATAACAATCTGGATGAAGCAGAGGCAGATTTAGCATAAGGGAAAAGGGGATAAATAATGAAAAAAATTTTAATGCTCACAGGAGATTTTACAGAAGATTATGAAACCATGGTTCCTTTTCAGACCCTGCAGGTTGTAGGATATGCAGTAGATGCTGCCTGTCCGGACAAAAAAGCAGGAGAGTTTGTAAAAACAGCCATTCATGATTTTGAGGGTGATCAGACTTATACAGAAAAACCAGGACATAATTTCCAATTAAATAAAACATTTGACGAGATTAATTTTGATGACTATGATGGTCTTTTTATCACAGGAGGAAGAGCACCAGAGTATATTCGTCTCAATGCGAAAGTAATCAGCCTGGTAAAATGCTTTATGAAATCTGGAAAACCGGTAGCTGCAATCTGTCATGCGTCTCAGGTATTAACAGCAGCTGGTGTGGTTTGTGGAAGAACCCTTACTGCCTATCCTGCTCTGGCAGCTGATGTGACAATTGCCGGTGGTAAATTTGTGGAAGCAGCAGCGGATGAAGCAGTGGTTGATGGCAATCTTGTAACTTCTCCGGCATGGCCAGGTAATACGGCAATTCTTAGAGAATTCATCCGACTTTTAGAACAATAAATCTGTTGTGTTCTTTTTCAGAATAATGTATAATATTAGTATAATTATGCATTTTTTCTGAAAGGAGGGGTAACATGGCAGATCAAAAAGAAAAAAGAAGTGTTGGCTTTATTGAAGCAATTGGTCTTGCATCTGCAATTGAGGCGGCGGATACCGCAGTGAAAGCGGCGAATGTTACACTCCTTGGATATGAGTATTCCGGGTATGATGCCAGAATTGTTGTGAAAATCGAGGGGAAGATTGGCGATGTGAAAGCAGCCATTGCAGCGGCTTCTGCTGCAACCCATAAAGTTCAAGGTTCTCTCTCAGGATATCAGAGTGTACTTTCGAAAGGAGCCTTGGATGGATCGGTTTATCATACATTGGTTAGAAATGCGCAGACGATCGGTGATGAGCTTCAGGTAAAATCCGGCAAAAGACCACAAGGTACTTCCCGAAAAGGAAAACGTGTCGGACGTTGGAATCCGGTTGGTGCATATATTACAGAATAAGAATATTATAAGAGAAATAAAAGCGTCATATTTGCTGTTAATTGACAGCAAATATGACGCTTTTTATCGCTCTATTATTATCCTTCTGTGATTTGATTTATAGGGAGCCAGGTTTATTGAATGGAGATGGAGCCGTTAATCGTGTTGATCTTTACATTCTGGAAAGGCTTTTCTCCAATCGTTCCATATACATTTTTAACATTACCTGGTTTTATTTTTACAGAGATCCCTTCTAATTCGGAGCTTACTTCACCGGTTTTTGTAATTCCGTCGACATTCATGCCGCCTGCTTTTGGGAGAGTAAGCTGAATATCACCGCTTAGTGTGCTGCATTCCAATACATTAGACAGATGTTCGAAGGAAGCATCAATGATTCCTGTTGATGTCTCAAGTTTTGCACCGCCGTCAATCTCATAGGCAGCAATGGCACCAGAAGTAGTATGGATATCTGCAAATCCTTCTGCTTTTTCTAATAAGATACAGTTACAGGAAGAAACAAGACGAATACGAGGTGCTTTTACTTCGCTTAATGTGATGGAACCTTCACTGGTCTCCGCAGCGAGACGTTCGAGAATCAAAGTATCTTTGGAGCTAATATGGCCATACTGTGTGTACAGCATTAATTCTCCATGCCAGCTCTTTGGTAATGTAATGACAACATAGCTTTTTGTATTCACAGATTCTCTACGACCATAGCGGATTGTCGTTTTAAAACGATTTGCATTTACTTTTGCGAGATATTCATAAGCGGTATAACCGATGTATTCTTCCAAAATCATCTCATTTTCCTCGGATGTTTTAACAAAAATAGTTTCTGCATGATATCCAATCTGTAATGCTTTTACGGTAGAAAGATCCAGTTTTAAAACATTGTCTGGAGTGGTAGTTGTTTTGTTTATTTCCATGTTGTCCATATTCTTTTCTCCATTCTTTTCAATAAATTATACTGATAATAATTATAAAGAATCAGGGCATGATTCTCAAGGGAAAAGGGAAAGAAAACACAAGCATATTTTTGCAATTAAGGGTTCTTTTTTGTATAGAAAAAAATGTAGAACAACAAGAAAAGTGGGAAAAAAACAAAAATATTTAGGGGAAATAAAAAGGTATGTATTGTATAATGTATGAAGTACAAAATGAACCATATTATTCATTATTCCTAGCATATGTGTTAGTCATTGCAAACTTGGAGTTTCTTTGTTTCGATTGAATCATTTTGAATTCTATTTTTAGTAAAAAAAGTATGGAATATTACCAAAAAATGATGAAAAAATGTCGAAAAGTTCAATTCTTTCAATTTACATCAAGTTTATATAATGGTATGATATTGGTAAAGTATTTGAGTTGGAGTTTACCAACTTTACTTTTGTAGTTATATTAGTTTTATATTTTGAGAAATATTTAGAGAATTGCACAGTCCGACAAGTTCCGTAAGGATTAATAGAGAAATCAGTGTGAATCTGATACGATCCCGTCACTGTGAATAGGGAATCCTTCTATAATAATACGTCACTGAATTTTCCGCTTCAGTCTATGTGATATACTGCATCGGCACATTCGGGAAGACTTAGAAGGGTGATGATCTTAAGTCAGGAGAACTGCTTGTCAAGGGATTTATGGATACCTACGATGTATAGGTTACATAGGACAATTAATATCTTTAGAATCTTTTCATTTTTTATTTTTTTAAGATTCTAAGACTGTGTGTAACAACCTCCAGCCTCCTTCTCCATGTTTGTAGAAGTATGCAGCAGGGTCTTAGAATTAATTTTTCTATTTTATTCCAAACAATTTTTAATTGAATTACAATTTCATAATTTTCTTTTGTTAACCATTCGAAGAAATGGTCTTATTGTGTTGTTTTTACCATAAGATTTCTTTGAATTGTTATATACGCTTATATTTTTTCGGATTGAGTGCGCGCTATCAGTCTGAGGATTTATAAACATATTCATTTTATGAGAACGAAGGAGGAAATGTATTGAGTGCAAAACAATTGGGTAAGAGATTACTCCAGATTTTGATTGTTTTGGTAGGTATTAGCTTCTTTACATTTATCCTGACGTATCTTGCTCCTGGTGATCCGGTAAAGGTTATGTTCCAGGCGACAGGTACGATTCCTTCTCAGGAACTTCTTGACGCGACAAGAGAAAGAATGGGTCTCAATGATCCGATGCTTGTGCAGTATGGTCGCTGGGTTATGGGATGTTTACATGGCGATTTTGGTATGTCCTATTCCACAGGTCGATCTGTCGTTTCTCTTTTAGTATCAAGACTTGTACCAACATTGAAGCTTTCTTTATTATCAATGGTATTTATGTTAATTGTTGCCGTTCCATTTGGTATGCTGGCAGCAGTTTACAAAAACAAACCAATTGATTATATCGTTCGTGCATGCACATTCTTTGGTGTGTCCATGCCAAACTTCTGGGTAGGTACTCTCTTGTTATTATTCTTCGCGTTAAAACTTGGTATATTCCCGGTTGTATCTTCCATGAGCAGTGGTTTTAAGAGTATTTTCTTACCGGCTGTCACATTGGCCTTTGCCATGTCTGCGAAGTATACAAGACAGGTTCGTACTGCAGTTCTTGAAGAATTGAATCAGGATTATGTAATTGGTGCCAGAGCCAGAGGTATTAAGGAAAGCGTGATTCTTTGGAAACATGTGTTCCCTAACTCTTTACTTCCACTGATCACTATGTTTGGTCTCTCTATGGGTTCCTTACTTGGTGGTACAGCAGTAGTAGAAGTTATTTTTACTTACCATGGTCTTGGTAATCTTGCCATCAGTGCAATTATGAATTATGACTATCCTTTGATTCAGGGATATGTACTTTGGATCGCATTAATCTACATGGTAGTAAACCTTCTTGTAGATATTTCTTATAACTTTGTAGATCCTAGAATTAGAGAAAAGAGGTAGAGTAATGGACAAATTTGTAAAATTTGCAAAGAAGAATAAACAGTTTATGCTGTTTGCATTTCTTGCTGTAGTTATTGCTCTCATCGCGATTCTTGCACCGGTGATTGCGCCGGCGGATCCATATGAATCTATTTTGCAGGATGCTCTTCAGGCTCCAAGCGCAAAACATCTCTGTGGAACCGACAAACTTGGACGAGATATTTTATCACGTATTATTTTTGGTACAAGAACTTCTCTTTCTTCTGCATTGATTCTCGTTTGCTGTATCTTTATTGTAGGAACAGTTATGGGTATTCTTGCCGGATATTTCGGTGGATGGGTTGATGCAGTAATCATGAGAATTTCTGATATGATGATCTCTTTCCCAGGTATGGTATTAGCCATCGCAGTTGCAGGTATTCTTGGACCTAGCATTGTAAATGCTGTAATTGCGATTACTGTTGTAAGTTGGACCAAATATGCCAGACTGGCGCGAAGTCTTGTTATGAAAGTCCGTCACAAAGACTATGTTTATGCAGCAATCGTTACAGGTTCTAAAACACCGTACATCTTAAAAAACTATATGCTTCCAAATGTTTTACCAACATTGGTAATTACTGCAGCAACCGATATCGGTAGTATGATGCTTGAATTAGCAGGTCTTTCCTTCCTGGGATTCGGTTCACAGCCTCCAACACCTGAATGGGGTCTCATGCTGAACGAAGGTCGTGCTTATATGCAGTATGCACCATGGATGATGATCTTCCCTGGTCTTGCAATCTTTATTGTTGTAGTAGTATTTAACCTTTTAGGCGATAGTTTACGTGATGTATTGGATGTACGTGATGAGTAAGACTCATACAACAGCAATTTAATAATCATATTTCATTTAAGAAAACTAGCTAGGGGACTAGGAACGATAATAATTAGATGAGGTATTATTATAAGAAACTATTATTTCATTTGACGATGAAAAGGAGAAAAAACATGATGAATTTTAAGAAAATTGGAGCTCTTTTAATGGCTTCTACTATGGCTCTTGGTATGCTTACTGCTTGTGGCGGTGGCGGCTCTGCTGAAGGCAACACTGGTGCAGCTGCAGCAGATGGTGAAAAAGTACTTAACTTTGGATGCTACAAATATTCCGATAACTTTGACCCTGCAATCGACCAGAACTCCGCTTGGGACTCCATGCGTTTAGGTATCACAGAATGTCTCTTCAAATTTGACTCTGAAGTAGTTGCTCAGCCTCAGCTCTGTGATGAAATCGTTAGCGAAAGCGAAGATATGACAGAATTCGTATATCATATCCGTGATGGGGTTAAATTCTCCAACGGTAATCCTTGTGATGCTCAGGCAGTTGCAGATTCTTTAACACGTCTTTACACAGTAACAAACTCTGATAATGAATTCTACGGAACAACAGCTACATCTTATGCTGATATTGCTTCCGTTACAGCAGATCAGGAAGCTAACACAATCACAATCAAATTAAATGTACCTAACTACAACTTAGAAGGTGCTCTTTGCTTCCCATATTACGGTATCATCGATGTTGGTGGCGACACAACAGATGAAAAACATCAGGGCGATGTAGCAAACAACCAGGCAGCTGGTTATGCTGACCTTGAAGTAATCGGTACAGGTCCTTACGTATTAGAATCTTATGACGAAACAACATCCTGCGGTGTTCTTCATGCAAATGAAAACTACTGGAAAGAAGAAGTTCCATTTGACAAAGTTGTATTCACACATATCGCAGAAGCTGACAAAAAAGCTATGGCTCTTCAGGCTGGCGAAATCGATTTAACAGAAAACATCACAACAACAGCTGACCTTGATGCATTAAAAGGCAATGATAACTTCTATGTATCCCAGTGTACTGGTGTTAGAACTGGTTTCGGTTATATCAACTTCAAAGGCATCCTTGCAAATGAAGCTCTTCGTCAGGCAATCCTCATGTCCATCGATGGACAGACAATGGCAGACGTAACTGTAGGTGGTATGTACACATATGGCCCTCAGGTACTTCCTTCCTCCACATCTTTCGATCATAGCAAATTAAATAATCCATTTGCTTACGATCCAGAAAAAGCAACTAAAACTCTTGATGATGCAGGTATCGTTGATAACGATGGCGACGGCATCCGTGAATTAGATGGCAAAAACGTTGAAATCACTTTCATCACATATGTAAACCGTTGTCTTGATACATTTGCAGAAGCATGTGAACCAGCAATCTCCGGTCTCGGAATTAAATGTAACGTTCAGGTTGTAGACGACCAGAAGATCTGGGACGTTCTTGAAGCAGGTGACTTCGATATCCTTAACAACAACTGGACAACAATGGGTGTTGGTGACCCTACTCCATTCCTTAAGAACTGGTTAGGCGGAGACGCTGCTAACTACAATGGTTACCAGAATGATAAATACGATGCAGCTCTTAAAACTTTAGAAACAGAAGCAGACGATGCAAAACGTGAAGAACTCGTTCTTACAATGGAACAGCAGCTTCTTGATGATGCCGCAGTTTTAGTACATGGTTACTACAACTCCAGCATGATTTCCAACAAAGCAAAAGTTACTGGTGCTGATATCCAGACAATCGACTACTACTGGTTATCCTCCGATATCAAACCAGCTCAGTAATCAGGCTCAATTCGATTAATTAACACATAAGCAGGAGGTTTCTATGCTTAAGATTCAAGACATTACCGTAAAATATGCGGGGAATCCGAATCCAACAATTGAACATTTTAATCTCGATATGAAACAGGGTGAGATCTGTAGTATTGTTGGGGAATCTGGTAGTGGTAAAACTACTGTTATCCGTGCCGTTCTTGGATCTCTTCCAGGTGGAGGAAAAGTAACAGAAGGAGACATTCTTTTCGAAGGAAACTCTTTGCTTGGTTACACAAAACAGCAATGGAGAGATCTTAGAGGAAGTAAGATTTCGATGATTTTCCAGGACTCCGGAGCAATGATCAATCCAATCCGTAGAATCGGAAGTCAGTATGTCGAATATATTCGTACTCATGAAGATATCTCAAAGAAAGATGCCTGGGATAAAGGCCGTGAAATGTTGGAACGCATGCGTTTACCTGCTGGCGACAACATCATGAAAAGTTATCCATTCCAGCTCTCTGGCGGTATGCGCCAGAGAGTCGGAATTGCTATGGCTATGACATTCCAGCCAAAGCTCCTTCTTGCTGACGAACCTACCAGTGCACTTGATGTTACGACACAGGCACAGATTGTACGTCAGATGATGGATCTTCGTGATGAATTTGGGACATCTATCATTATCGTAACTCATAATATCGGTGTTGCCGGTTATATGGGTGATAAATTAATTGTTATGAAAAATGGTAAGGTTGTGGATGAAGGTGACAGAGAAAAAGTATTATACAATGCAGATGATCCTTATACACAGTACCTTATGAAGGCAGTACCTGCAGTAGGAGGAGAGAGATATGTTTGATGAGAAAGATCTGATCTTAGAAGCGAAACATGTCACCAGAAAGTTCCCTGCTTCTGAAGGTAGAGTGCTTTTGGCCAATGATGACATCAATTTAAAACTTTATAGAGGACAGACCCTTGGTATTGTTGGGGAAAGTGGATGCGGAAAAAGTACATTCATGAGAATGGTTGTACAGCTCGACAAACCAACAGAAGGTGAGATTCTTTTCATGGGAAAAGATCTGTCCAAAATGAAAGGGGAAGAGATGCGTAAAAACCGCCGTCACATCCAGATGGTCTTCCAGGATCCAGCGGCAGCATTTAATCCTCATATGAAAGTAAGAGATATTATTTGCGAACCTCTTATGAACTTTGGTTTAATTAAAAAAAGTGAAAAAGATGCGGTAGCAAGAAAATATTTAGAAATGGTTGAACTTCCAGGTGATTTTGCAGACCGTTATCCACATAATATGTCAGGCGGACAGAGACAGCGTATCGGTATTGCCAGAGCAATCGCTCTTGAACCAGATATTATTATGTGTGATGAAGCAACATCCGCATTGGACGTTTCCGTACAGAGAACAATTATTGAGCTTCTTGTTAAATTACAGAAAGAGAAAAACATTGCCATGGGCTTTATTTGTCATGATATGGCACTGATTTCTCAGTTCTCTCATCAGGTTGCCGTAATGTATCTTGGAAATATTGTGGAAGTAATTCCTGGAGAATTAGTAACCAGTGATGCAAAACACCCATATACCGTTGCATTATTGGGTGCAATCTTTGATTTGAATATGGACTTCACTAAGAAAATCGAAAGTATTGAAAGTGAAGCTCCTAGCCCATTGGATGTTCCAAAAGGTTGTCCTTTCCAGGATCGTTGTGAACATTGCATGGATATTTGTAAGACAGAAAAACCAAAATTAAAAGAAGTTGCTCCAAATCATGAAGTGGCTTGTCATTTAGATTTCTAAACATTTTATCTCTCACATTTCTCAAAAAAAAGAAAACCCGGCCATACCTCCTCTTTGGCCGGGTTTTTAGATTTTTGTTGATTTTTAGAAATAATCGTATATGCTTCGGTCGTGTGTATATCAAAAAAAGGGTCTCATGGACCCTTTTTCATGTTATTAAAAATTATTTATGATCTTTCATGTACTGGATTAAACGTTCCGTAACATGTCCGTCACAGCTTCCCATGAATTTTTCCTTAAAAGCATTTACACGTGTTTTATCAAACTGACCATCACATTGTTTAATCGCTTCGATTAATTCATCCTGAGTCTTTACGATTGGCCCTGGTGTAAATTCGGAATAATCGTAATAGAATCCTCTCCAATCGCAGTAATCATCATAATCATATGCATAGAAGATCATAGGTTTTTCGAATAAGGAATATTCGAATACCAAGGATGAGTAGTCGGAGATACAGATATCTGCACTACAGAGAAGATCTTCGATGGAAAGATCTGTCCCTTTCACGTCCATGGCAAAATCAGATGCCTCTTCAGGAATGACAGGGTTTTCTTTTACAAATGGATGATGTTTACATACAAGAACATATTCATCACTGAATAATTCCTTCATTTTCATGAAATCAATCTCATCTGGACCCGTTGCAGTTGATACTCTTCCGCGGAAAGTAGGTGCGTAGAGAATCACTTTTTTGTCTCTTGCCTGTGGCATGTAACCATATAATTTTTCTTTTCGGCTATTTACAAAATCTTCATCATAGAACAAATCTGTACGGCTAACTCCGATTGCCTGTGCTACTCCTTTTGGAAGATTCATGGCTTCTTCATAAGCCCAGATTACTTCTGGAGAACTTACCGTTACAAGATCCAGATTCGCATAGTTAGGATATTTATCAAGGGTTTTCTGGGATTCTCCAAAGATTTTTGTTGCTGTACTGCGACCAAACTTCTTAAAAGCACCACATGCATGCCATAAGTTGACTGCAATGGTTTCTTTGCGAAGAGGGATGCAGGAAAGTATGATACTGGATTCGTCAACGAATACATATTTTGAAGTGGCAATTTCTTTCAGAGCATTTTTAACATTTTCTGTGTATTCTTTTCCTCTGGCAAAATTATAGCGGACAAATGCTTTGGAAAGCTGATATTCCCCTGTTTTCTCTAACTCATTATAAAGATGATGGAAAGAACCAGATAATTCGTCAAAACGCATCTCTAAAAATAAGACTTTGTTTTCGACGATGGGTTCTTTACAGTACTTTTTATAAAGGGATGGGAAATATATTTTGTAACGATAGTGTTTATAAATTGATTTAATTCTCTTTTTTATTGACATAATCTACTCCTTTTCATGACGGTTCATTATATCATTATTTTATATCAGAAACAAGTAAAGATAAATGAAAAATATGTATTATTTATTGAAATTTTTTTAAGAAAAGTTTAATATAAGAGAGGAATCCCAATAGTATTCATCACTATGAAAAGAGAGGAAATTGTTATGATTATTGCATGTCTTATCGTCGCTGTAATCGTAATTGCTGCTATCTTCCTGCTGTATAAGAAGAATGCGGAAGAAAAACGTGCAGAAGAAGAAAGATTACGTAAAATCGCGGAAGAAGAGGAAAGACAAAGACAGATTGCTTTAGAGATTGAAGCAAAAAAAGCTGCAAGAAAAGCAGAAATCGAAGCCGGAAAAGAACTCTATCATTATCTCAATCAATCCATTAAAACGATGTTCTATCATTATCGAACAGAACAATGGGATACCATGGAGTCCTTAGGAACCATGGAACTGAAGGACTGTGAAGCGGCGTTACGTTGTATTGAGAAATTATCATCCGGAAGTAAAACTTTGGTGAAACGTTTCTATTCCTGTTTAGATTTTGAACAGAATCTGGAAGGAGAGGGAAAAGTTATCGATGCAGAAAGTTTAAAGAGTGTATTTGAAGATGTTATGCTCCCATTTTTCCCTTTATATTATAAAGAGTTTTCAAATGGTCCTCGCTATATTTCCTTTTTAAATCAGCAGATTTTAAAAGTATTTACCCAGCTTTCCGGAAAGAAATTCCGTTTGGGTTATAAGAATCGCTATCAGAATGGTCAGATTGCTTTTGAATGGACGGATCATGTATATCGTGTTTTTGATATGAATGGAAAAAAATTGTGCGAAGCAAGTTTTGAGAATAAAGCAGTAAAAGACGGCTATGTTATTGTCAAAGATGATGCCACAGGAGATGATCTATGGAAGGTTTATAAAAAAGAAACCTTCAAAGATGGCGTGTTGATTGATGAAGACATTCATTATATGTACACACGTAGTATCTAAGAGAAAATTGCGATTCTAGTATATATATATGATACAAATTTGTATTTTTTTAGAAACAACTTGTATTTATTGTTAAAAAATTATACAATGACATGTGTGTGAAAACAAAGAATTCCATTTGGGACTTCGATAAACAGACGTCATGTGGGTGAAAAAGGATGAATTTTAAAATTGTTTATCAAGTCTGCTTGCGATTCTCTTGTTATATTACGTATAAATTATTTTAACTATTAAGGAGGAAACATAATGTCATCACAGTTTGGATTTGGGGAAATGATCAAAAAACTTAGAAAGTCCCCTAAGAGTATTGTATTTACAGAAGGTACAGATCCTAGAATTCTTGAAGCGGCTTCTCGTCTTCTTACCGGTTCTTTCTTGAAACCAGTTCTTGTTGGTAACGTAGATGAAGTTATGGCAGCAGCAGAAGAAGTAGGCTACAACGTTCGTGGTGCTGAAATCATTGATCCTGAAAACTTCGATAGATTTGATGAAATGGTTGAATTATTCTGTGAACTTCGTAAGAGCAAAGGTATGACTCCAGAAAAAGCAATCCCTATGCTTAAACAGGGTAACTATTTCGGAACAATGCTTGTAAAAATGGGTATTGCAGATGCACTTCTTGGTGGTGCAACATACTCCACAGCTGATACAGTACGTCCAGCACTTCAGATCATCAAAACAAAACCTGGATATAAAGCAGTATCTTCTTGCTTTATCTTAGTTCGTCCTGCAATGGGTGGTGAAAATGAAGTAATCGCTATGGGTGACTGTGCAATCAATATTCATCCTACAGCAGAACAGCTTGCAGAAACAGGTATCGGATGCGCAGAAACAGGTAAGATTTTCGGTATCGATCCTAAGGTTGCATTCTTAAGCTTCTCCACACTCGGTTCTGGTAAAGATGCAGATGTTGATAAAGTTCGTGAAGCTACACAGATTGCAAAAGAACTTCGTCCTGACCTTGCTATCGATGGTGAACTTCAGTTTGATGCAGCAGTATCTCCAACCGTTGCTAAAACAAAATGTCCAGATTCTAATGTTGCAGGTCATGCAAATGTATTTGTATTCCCTGATATCAATGCAGGTAACATTGGTTACAAGATTGCTCAGCGTTTAGGCGGATATGATGCTTATGGTCCAGTTCTTATTGGTCTTAACGCACCAATCAATGACCTTTCTCGTGGATGTAACGCTCTTGAAGTATACTCCATGGCAATCATCACAGCTGCATTAGCTGACTAATGAGTCAATCAGATTTTAAAAAAATGTCATATAAAAAAGCTATCGCAGGATTTGCGGTAGCTTTTTCTTATTTATAATATTCTAATGATTAAAAAATTTATTTAGTCTACTTGAATTCCGGCTTTTCTTTGTAACATACAAAGATAGGAACGAGTGGTAGATTCTTTTAATGATAAATCAAGGTCTGATAGAATATCTTCAATTTTTTTCAAAGCGTCTTCTCTCATGGATTCATCTTCCACAAGAATTTCCAATTCTAAAAAAGAACCAAGCTCAGATACCTGATCAACACAGGCAGTAATGTTATCTTTATGATAATATTGACGAAGCTTATTTACCGGGAATAACGGCTTATAGCCTAGAGAAACTAAGATAGCTCGGCATTCTTCCGGTGATTCCACAACCGTTTCTAATTCTTTTCTTGTCATGGACACTTGATCCATTTTCGGCCCTTTAAAGGTTAAGATGGAGCGACTGGTGATTTTTGTGAGATTGTCGCTTTGACGTATGCGGAGGGCCTCATCTCTTGCCATGAAATCGCGAAAATCACTGGTGTAATATATATCAGATTCCTGAATTAAATCTCCGGCAACAAAACCACACTGAGCAAGAGCACGTTCTGTGATAGAACGACGAAAAAGTGGGAGTTTTACTTCAACTTCAATCATTTTTTGTCTCCTTTTCTGTGCTTTCTTCCGAAGAAGGAACGTAGTCAAATAATTTTGTGTTATAACTGTCATCTCCGGTTTTCATGAATAACTGATTATCTTTGAGATTATATTTAACCTTGATTCCGTTATATGCGGAGAAAGTACGGTAAAGATCGCTGTCTTTTTCTGTTGTTTTACCGCTGAGATCTTTATCGAAATACCAAATCCAGTTTTTGTGTTTTTCATCAATATCAACTTCTCCACAAATGGTTTGAAGTTTGTCGGCATCTTTCATGTCATCAATATAGAGATATAAAGAATTTTTATCGGTATTCATTTTAAAATGTCCGCGATACTCTTTCTCTTCAAAATTGAAATGGAATCCTTTGTCACATAAACGGTAAGAATCGCTGTCTGTTTCCAATCCGTAAATTACATTATTATAAAAGGTGATATTTTTTTCATTATAACCGACGGATAAGGTTTCATCTTCACAGTGTAATTGTAAAGTCACCTCGCCTTTCCCTTTTGGAATGGAAGAAAGGATTCCTGGAAGATCTTTCTCTTTTCGGATATTGGTGTAAAAATGGAACGAATCATCTTTGTTGGAAAGATAATAAAAACTGGTTATCAAAGCCTTGCTGTTATTTGGAGAAATGGAATAAAGCTCTGCATAATTGTCGAACAACTCAAAAGTAAATGTATTCTCCGGGCTGCTTTGCCCATCGTTGCTATACCAGATATTATTTTCCCCTAAATTATAGAGGGGGCTGATATCTCCAGAACGAAGCAGGGTATCTTTGCAGAAAAAGTAACTAATGTCATTATAAGTAAGAACCATCTGCTGATCAGAAAGTTGTTCATAGGTGATGGTGTCTTCAGACTTCATTTCACCCCAACCAGCTGGCAACGTTAACTTTTCCGGTTTTTCACTGAGCTGAATCGAAAAGGAATCGTCGGATTCCACAAAGATGGCTCCATCTAAATTATCTGTATCCTGATCGGCATCATCGAGGGAAATGTGACCATCTTCCGTGATGGTTAATGTCTGTGTTTCTATATTATAATCTTCGTCATAGCCAATAGCATTGCCAGTGCCAATCCATGTACCATTTAAAGGTTGACCCTTGAGGTCCCCTTTTACCTCTTGCTTTCCACATGCAGTCGTGCAAAGGGAAAGTAGAATAAGGCCGGCAGAAAACATGTAAGCTTTACGCATAAAAATCATTTACTCCTTTCTGAGTCAAGTGATTTCAGCATGCTTGCTGAAAGCCAGGTTAAGTGGATTATAACCTGATAAAACACAGATATTTTAACATAAAATAAAGAAAAAATTGAGTGTTTTTTGAAAAAGTTTTATAACAATTGCGTAAAAAGAGAGGGAATTTTTAACACATTGTCGAATTGTCATCTAACTTATCTTATTGTATACTTTTAACAGTAAGAAAAAATAATGATTACCGGATATTATTCTGGTATTTGATAGGCTATGAAGGAGGCTAACTCATGGAAATGATCTCAATCGAGAAAGAACTGAAAGAAAACTCTTATCCTGGAAGAGGAATTATCGTAGGAAAATCCGCAGATGGTACAAAAGCCGTAACTGCTTATTTTATTATGGGAAGAAGCTCCAACAGCCGTAACCGCGTATTTGTGGAAGACGGAGAAGGAATTCGTACACAGGCTTTTGATCCTTCCAAATTAGAAGATCCAAGCCTTATTATCTATGCTCCTGTACGTGTTCTTGGTAATAAAACAATCGTAACAAACGGTGACCAGACAGATACAATTTATGATGGTATGGACAAACAGCTCACATTTGAACAGTCTTTACGTTGCAGAGAGTTTGAACCAGATGGTCCAAATTATACACCTCGTATCTCCGGTATTATGCATGTGGAAAATGGAAAATACAATTATGCAATGTCCATCTTAAAGAGCAATAACGGCGATCCATCCAGCTGCAACCGTTATACATATGCTTACGAAAATCCAAAAGCAGGAGAAGGACGTTTTATCCATACCTATATGCACGATGGCAATCCACTTCCAAGTTTTGAAGGAGAACCAAAAGTAGTAGCAATTCCTGATAGCATGGATGAGTTTGCAGCATTACTTTGGGAAAGCCTCAATGAAGATAACAAAGTATCTTTATTCGTTCGTTACATTGACATCGCAACTGGAACTTACGAATCCAAGATTATTAATAAAAATCAGTAAAGAAAAGATTTATACCGGAGGTAATCATGAAAGAATTAGCTTTAAAATATGGTTGTAACCCTAATCAGAAACCATCTCGTATCTTTATGGAAGATGGTGAGCTTCCAATCGAAGTTTTAAGCGGCAGACCAGGATATATCAACTTTTTAGATGCATTTAATGGCTGGCAGTTAGTAAGCGAGTTAAAGAAAGCAACAGGACTTCCTGCAGCAACATCCTTTAAACATGTTTCTCCTGCAGGTGCAGCAGTTGGTCTTCCTTTATCTGATACATTAAAGAAAATCTACTGGGTAGATGAAAGCATCGAATTATCCCCACTCGCAAACGCTTACGCAAGAGCACGTGGTGCTGACCGTATGTCTTCCTATGGTGATTTCATCGCTTTATCTGATGTTTGTGATGTTCCTACAGCACTTTTAATCAAACCAGAAGTATCTGATGGTGTAATCGCTCCAGGTTTTGAGCCAGAAGCACTTGAAATCTTAAAATCCAAGAAAAAAGGTAACTACAATGTAATCAAAATCGATCCTAACTATGTGCCAGCTGCTTTAGAACAGAAACAGGTATTTGGTATCACATTTGAACAGGGTAGAAATGAATTAGATATCAACGATGATTTCTTTGCAAATATCGTAACTGAAAACAAAGACATGACAGAACAGGCTAAGATTGACCTTGCCATCTCCATGATCACATTGAAATATACTCAGTCCAACTCTGTATGTTATGTAAAAGATGGTCAGGCAATCGGTATCGGTGCTGGTCAGCAGTCCCGTATCCACTGTACACGCCTTGCTGGTGATAAAGCAAATAACTGGTGGTTACGTCAGTCTCCACAGGTTATGGGTCTTCCATTCAAAGAAGATGTTCGCCGTGCAGACCGTGATAATGCAATCGACCTTTACATGGGTGAAGAATACGAAGATATCCTTGCTGATGGTGCTTGGGAAAGAGTATTCACAGAAAAACCTGCAGTATTCACAAGAGAAGAAAAGAAAGCGTGGATTGCTCAGCTTGATAATGTAGCTCTTGGCTCCGATGCCTTCTTCCCATTTGGTGACAATATTGAAAGAGCACACAAAACAGGTGTTAAATTTGTTGCTCAGCCAGGCGGCTCCATCCGTGATGATAATGTTATTGAAACATGTAACAAATATGACATGGTAATGGCATTCACAGGATTACGTTTATTCCATCACTAATCCGATTTTTCAAAAATTATATAAAATTCCTACAAAAATTAAAAGGATCGATACACCAAACCGGTTGTTTCGATCCTTTCTTATTTTTTCTTCTATCTTTTCTTTTATTCATCCCAGAATAAGTCATTTAACGTTTGGTCCAAGGCCTTACATATATCAATACACAGGCGAATGGTTGGATTATAATCCCCTTTTTCAATGGAACTGATGGTTTGTCTCGAAACTCCAACTAGATTGGCCAGTTCTTGTTGGGAGAGATCTTTTGCAGCACGCGCTGCTTTCAGACGGAGATTTTTCATAACATTTCATCCTCCTCACGTTTCATCATCATATGTTTCACTGCAATTACCAGTAAAACAGCAAGGATCAGAAGTCCGCAGGCTAAGTTGCAGCAGCTTGACTGTAAAGTGCCATTCACAATCATTTTGCCATGACGGATATTGTTGATGGCAGGCAGGAGATTAATGACAGTGATTGCCAGAAAAATGATTACAATGGATTTTGGTCGCTCGTTTAGAGCAAAATAGGCATCATTCCAGATTCCATTTGCTGCGTATACAAAGACACCAATACAGATGCAGATTGTCATGGCAGCCATAGGATCCATCAGCAAATAGTTTGTGGATGATTCTGCAATACCATATAAGACATTGGCAAACAGGGTTGCGAAGAAACCGTACTTATAAGCCTTTCCCTGGGCAGCAATTTGTCGTTCGTCATACTTTAGCTTTCTTTTTCGATCGGTTCTTGTGAATTTTAAAGCAGAGAAAATTAAAAGAAAACCAACAAATAATCCAACGAATAATCCAAGTAAATAATATGTGTTCATAAATGACCTCCTTTTCATTGCGTTATGTGTAATAATGTTTAATGGCAAAATGTAAAATATACTTTACATGTCCTTGTGACTATAAAATACTATTCACACGACAAAATGTCAAGTATATTTTACAAAAAGATTTTGTGAGATGACAAAAAAACAGATCCAACGAGTTTTTCGTGGATCTGCTTTGAAATCTAGCATTCTTTTCTATTTTTTTCAATTAAGGCTGAAGGGATTCTAACTGCTGCCAGAAGGCTGGATAAGATACATCGACACAATCACTTTCCGGAATGACAGTCTCACCTTCGGCATTCATGCCGGCGATGGCAAATGTCATGGCAATACGATGATCCATCTTGCAATCGATGGTAGCGCCATGGAGAGGTTTTCCGCCATGAATAATAAATCCGTCATTGGTAGGGATTACGTCAGCTCCCATGGCCTGCAGATTGGTGCTCGCAAGCTCGATACGGTCGGATTCTTTGACGCGGAGCTCATGGGCATCACGAATGATGGTTTCTCCTTCCGCAAAGCATGCCATCAAAGCGATGACTGGAAGCTCATCAATGAGAGCTGGGATGATGGATCCCTCCACTGTGGTTGCATGCAGGCAACTATGGCGAACAAGAAGATCTGCCACAGGTTCTCCTCCTTCTTCGCGCTCGTTGAATAGAGTGAGGTCAGCACCCATATCCTGACACACTTTGATTATGCCGGCACGGGTATCATTGATGCCAACATTTTTAATAGTGATTTCGGAGCCTGGGGTGATGAGTCCTGCCACGATGAAAAAAGCAGCGGAAGAGATATCGCCAGGAACGACGATGTTTTGCCCATATAAGGTTTCTGGTGGAGTGACAGAGCATTTATTTCCGTCAGAGATGACATTTGCTCCAAAAGAGCGGAGCATACGTTCAGTATGATCTCTGGAAAGAGCAGGCTCTGTCACAGAAGTGACACCGTCTGCATAAAGTCCTGCTAGCAATACACAGGATTTTACCTGGGCGGATGCCACAGGAGAATCATAGTGGATGGCAGTCAGCGGATGGCCGGTGATGCGAAGAGGGGCGCAATTGTTGCCCTCGATACTTTCCACCGAAGCATTCATCATGGAAAGAGGGGTCATGATTCGTTTCATTGGTCTGGAATTTAAGGAAGCATCTCCGCTTAAAGTACAGGAGAAATTCTGACCGGCAAGAATTCCGGAAATCAGGCGAGTGGTGGTGCCACTGTTTCCAACATCCAGGATTTCTGTAGGTGCATTTAAGCCATGGAGACCTTTTCCATGAACGATGATTTCTTCCTCGGTTTCTTCGATTTCAATTCCCATCTTGCGGAAGCAGTCGATGGTGGATAAGCAGTCAGCTCCTTTTAAAAATCCGCGGATGGTGGTTGTACCTTCTGCGAGAGAGCCGAACATGACTGCACGGTGACTTATGGATTTATCTCCAGGCACAGTAAGAGTGCCTTTGAGGGAGGTCTTTTTTTCTAAAATTTTCATTGTTTTACTCCTTCTGTTTTTTGAGGATTGCATGCCTATAGTTTACAAAAAAATAGAAAATGTGTCAACGATTCAAGACTTTAAAGTAAAAAGCATTGAGAAAATGTATTTCATTGTCGTTTTTTTGTCAAATTGTTAAAAAATGCTTGTGTTATTTCGTATTTTTTAGTAAAATAGATGCGTAGGGTTTTGAGGATTTGATTCGTTTTATATATTTTTTGCTGATTATTTTGGCGGAAATCACCCTGCATATGATATTTATGACAATATAGGAGGAACTAGAAATGAACGTATACGCAACGGAAAACATTAGAAACGTCGTATTACTTGGACATGGTGGATGTGGTAAAACTGCACTCATCGAAAATATGGCATTTGCTACAGGTATCATCAAGAGAGTAAGAACTGCTGTAGAAGGTGGTACAGTATCCGATTATGATAAAGAAGAAATGAAAAGACAATTCTCCATCCAGTCTTCTGTAATTCCTTTAGAAGTAGATGGAATTAAAGTTAATTTGTTAGATACTCCTGGTTTATTCGACTTCGCTGGTGAAGTTTATGAAGCACTCAGCGTAGCAGATGGCGCTGTTATCATCGTTAACGGTAAATCCGGTGTTGAAGTTGGTACAAGAAAGAGCTTTGATTTCTGTGCTAAGAGAGGCATCCCTGTAATCGTTTACATCTCCAACGTAGAAGATGAACACGTAGACGTTCAGGCAATCGTAGAAGAACTTCGTGAAAGCTATGGTAACAAGATTGTTCCTTTCCATATGCCAATGAAAGAAGGCGCTGCATTTAAAGGTTTCATGAACGCAGTTAAAATGTTAGAATGTCGTCTTCAGCCTAATGGTACTTATGCAGAAGAAGTTGTTGAAGAAGGTGCTAATGACGAACTCGACGATTACCGTATGCAGTTAATGGAAGGTATCGCTGAAACAAGTGAAGAACTTATGGAAAAATACTTCGAAGGCGAAGCTTTCACAGAAGAAGAAATCAAAGAAGCAATCGTTTCTTCTGTTGCAAACAGAGACCTTATGCCAGTAATCTGTGGCGCAATTGCAACTGACTATAGTGCAAACGTTTTATTACACGATATGGTAAAATACTTCTCCGCTCCTGGTAAAGTAAATGATCAGTTCGTAGGTAAAGAAACAAAGACTGGTTCTGAAGTAAAAGCTACATATGATGTATCCAAACCAGCTAGCGCTTATGTATTTAAGACAATCGCTGACCCATTCGTAGGTCGTTTCTCTCTTATCAAAGTAACAGACGGTATCGTAAAAGCAGATTCCGCATTATATAATGGTAACAAAGACGTTGAAGAACGTATTGGTAAATTATATGTACTTCGTGGTAAAGAACAGCTTGAAGTTAACGCTCTTTACGCAGGTGATATCGGTGCGATCGCTAAGCTTTCCTCCACAAAGACAAGCGATACATTAAGCCAGAAATCCAACCCTATCGTATTTGAAGCTGCAGAAATGCCAGAACCATATACATTCTTACGTTACATCACAAAGACAAAAGGTGATGAAGACAAAGTTTCTTCCGCACTTAAGAAATTAATGGACGAAGACCTTACACTTCGTGAAGTTAATGATAAAGCAAACCGTCAGATGCTTCTCTACGGTTTAGGCGATCAGCATCTTGATATCGTTAAGAGCAAATTAGCAGATCGTTATAAAGTTGAAATCGAATTCATCAAACCTAAGGTAGCTTTCAAAGAAACTATCCGTGGCAAATACGAAATTCGTAAGAAATACAAAAAACAGTCTGGTGGACATGGCCAGTATGGTGATGTTAACATGATCTGGGAACCATCCGGTGACCTTGAAACACCTTACGTATTCGAAGAAAAGATCTTCGGTGGCGCTGTTCCTAAGAACTACTTCCCAGCTGTTGAAAAAGGTATTGCAGAATGCTGCTTAAAAGGACCTTTAGCTGGATATCCGGTAGTTGGTATCAAAGGTACATTAACAGACGGTTCTTACCATCCAGTAGACTCTTCTGAAATGGCATTCAAGATGGCTTCCATCGCTGCTTTCAAAGAAGGTATCTTACAGGCTAAACCAGTTCTCCTTGAGCCAATCGTAAACCTTAAGGTTAATGTTCTTGATGTAAATACAGGTGATGTTATGGGTGACCTTAACAAACGTCGTGGCCGTATTCTTGGTATGAACCCAATCCCAGGCGGAAGACAGGAACTTGAATGTGATATCCCACTTGCAAGCCTTGTTGGTTACTCCACAGACCTTCGTTCCATGACTGGTGGTAGCGGTGAATTCTCCTATGTATTCAGCCGTTATGAACAGATGCCAGGCGATGCTCAGGAAGCAGTTCTTAAAGAAGTAGAAGCTGAAAAAGAAGCAGAAAAATAATATAGATTGATCTTTAGGATTGATTTTGATCGGGGACTTTTTGAAGTCCCCGATTTTTTATGACATTTAGGAATGAACAAGTATTTCCCTGAAACAGGCTATTTGTTATGGATTTTTTTGTGAAAAAACTATTAGTTATAGATTTTATCTATAACAAGATATAAAAATCTTATATTGCCAGTTTTAAAATTTCCTATTGTGTTTTTAAATAGAATTTATTAGAATGTAACGGAGTCTATTTATTTTTAAAAGAAAAAGTGTTTAATTTTAGAAAAACTGAAGGAGGACATTATGATAAATGTAGCGGTATTAGGTTACGGCACAATTGGTGCCGGAGTTGTTCAGGTACTTCAGAAGAATGCTGATAGTATTGAAAGCAAAGCAGGTCAGAAAATCGTTGTAAAAAGAATTCTTGACCTTAGAGATTTCCCAGGAGATCCTAACGAAAACCTTGTGGTTCACGATTATAATATCATTAAAGAGGACGAGGATATTCAGGTTGTTGTAGAATGTATGGGCGGTGTAAATCCTGCATATACATTTGTTAAGACAGCTTTAGAGCAGGGAAGAAGTGTTGCAACTTCCAACAAAGAGCTTGTTGCAAAACATGGTGCAGAATTAATTGGGATCGCAAGAGAAAAGAATGCAAACTTCCTTTTTGAGGCAAGTGTTGGCGGAGGTATTCCAATTATCCGTCCATTAACACAGTGCCTTACCGCTGATGTGATTGAAGAAATCACCGGCATCTTAAATGGTACAACAAACTATATGCTCACTAAAATGGATGAGGAAGGATCTGCTTTTGACGATGTATTAAAAGAAGCACAGCAGAAAGGTTATGCGGAACTTCATCCAGAAGCTGACGTAGAAGGTTTTGATGCTTGCCGTAAGATTGCAATCCTCACTTCTTTGGCAACTGGAAAACAGGTTGATTTTGAAGATATCCATACCGAAGGTATTACAAAAATTACTGCAGAAGATTTCCTTTATGCAAAGGCTTTAAATAGTGGTATTAAGCTTCTTGCTACCAGCTGGTCTGAAGATGGAAAATATTTTGCCATGGTTTCCCCAATGATGGTAGAAAAGAGCCATCCTCTTTACGGAGTTCGTGATGTATTTAATGCAATTTTCGTACATGGCAATATGGTAGACGATACCATGTTCTATGGAAGAGGCGCTGGAAAGCTTCCTACTGCAAGTGCGGTGGCAGCAGATGTTGTAGATTGCGTAAAACATCTTGGAACAAACATCAAGATTAACTGGTCTCCGGAAAAACTTGAATTAGAAGATATTTCTGCTTGTAAGAGATCTTTCTTTGTACGTACAAAAGCTGGGACAGAGGAAGAATCCATCAAAGAAAGTTTTGGTGATGTAACATTTGTTTCTGTGGATGGAATTGATGAAAAAGCATTTGTAACTGGCATCATGGCAGAGGCAGATTACACAGCAGCGGCAGAAAAATTAGGTACAGTAATTCAGATGATTCGTGTAAACGAGTAATTTCTGTCTGCTTAATCATTTTCTCTTCGAAAAGGGATATGATTTGAAAAGAAAAGGGTAGTATTGTTGCTGGGAGGAATAACATGTTAATTGTTAAAAAATTTGGCGGCACATCCGTAGGCAATGTGGAGCGCATTATGAATGTTGCCCGCAGATGTATCGAGGATTATAGAAAAGGGCATGACGTTGTTGTCGTACTATCCGCTATGGGTAAAACGACAGATGATCTTATTGCAATGGCGAGAGAAGTCAATGAGAATCCATCAAAGAGAGAGATGGACATGCTTCTTACCACTGGAGAACAGATTTCTGTATCCATGATGGCTATGGCTATGGGAGCTTTAGGTGTTCCTGCAGTTTCTCTCAATGCATTCCAGGTTGCCATGCATACGACACATAAATATGGTAATGCCAGATTAAAACGTATTGATACAGACCGCATCATGAATGAGCTTGACCAGAGAAAGATTGTAATTGTTACAGGCTTCCAGGGTGTTGACAAATACGATAATATCACCACATTGGGCCGCGGTGGCTCTGATACAACCGCAGTCGCTCTTGCAGCTGCATTGCGCGCTGATGCTTGTGAGATCTATACGGATGTGGATGGTGTTTATACGGCGGATCCAAGATACGTAAAGAATGCCAGAAAATTAGAGGAAATCACATATGATGAGATGTTGGAGCTTGCTACCTTAGGTGCAGGTGTGCTTCATAACCGTTCCGTGGAACTTGCCAAAAAATATGGTGTTCAGATTGTTGTTCGATCCAGCTTAAATGAAAATGAAGGAACAATTGTCAGGGAGGTAACGAATATGGAGAAAATGCTTGTAAGCGGCGTTGCTGTGGATAAGAATGCAAGCAGAATTGCATTGATTGGACTGAAAGATGAGCCAGGAATTGCTTTCCATTTATTCCATGCGCTCTCCAAATATAATATTAATGTTGATATGATTCTGCAGTCTGTTGGACGTGCCGGAACAAAAGATATTTCTTTTACAGTTACAGAAGATGTGGCCGATGAAGCTGTTGCAATTCTTCAGAAGAGCTTTCCAAAAAGCAATTATGAAAAGATTGATGTGGAAAAGAAAGTTGTTAAGCTTTCTGTTGTTGGTGCAGGGATGATGACCAATCCGGGCGTTGCTGCAAATATGTTTGAAGCTCTTTATGACTGTGGTGTCAACATTAAGATGATCAGTACTTCTGAGATTCGAGTAACTGTACTGATTGATGAGTCTTCCATGGAAAAAGCAATGAATGCGGTTCATGAGAAATTTGCTCTTGCAGATTAAAGATTATGGTATCAGTAATCATATTTATCTGATTATTTAATAAAATGTTGAGTGTTTATTAAAAAAATATTATCAGAAGCATGAAAATTCTTTTCATGCTTCTTTTTTTGTGTTAAAATATTAGTTAACAACGTTTCTATAGTGGAAGAATTTGTAGTAGTATACGGAGGAATAGTATGAAAAGAGAAGGGTATGTATCCTGGGATGCGTATTTTATGGGCGTTGCTTTACTTTCTGCAGAGCGTAGCAAAGATAACAATACTCAAGTAGGTAGTTGTATCGTAAGTCCTCATAATAAGATTCTTTCCATGGGATATAATGGTATGCCTACTGGCTGTGATGATGACCGTATGCCATGGGATCGTGTTGGAACACCTTTAGATACCAAATATCTTTATGTCTGCCATGCAGAGCTTAATGCAATTTTGAATTATAGTGGCGGTTCTCTTCGTGGATCCAGAATTTATACCACTTTATTTCCATGTAATGAGTGCACAAAGGCGATCATACAGTCTGGAATCACTGAAGTGATTTATTACTCCGATAAATATGCCAACACAGAATCGACCATCGCTGCAAAGCGCATGTTTGATATGGTTGGAATTACATACCGCCAGTATAATATGGAAGGAATTAATCTTTCACTTTCTTTATAAAAAGTCTTGACATCCACAAATTACAATGATATAGTATATGAGGTCGCTGTGAAAAACAGCGTGAAGGAAAGCAGAGTATCCACTCTCACCCTAGCACAAAAGGTGACTCGGGTTAATATCGATATATTATAATCATTTGTTTATGGTATTGGTATGCGTGGATAGTCTTTGTACTATCCTTTTTTTGTGGATATTAATTCACATCCTGTTTTGGGCAGGAGATTTATTGATGGAGGTGTACTATTATAAACGAATTAATGATTAATGAACAGGTACGCGACAGAGAAGTCAGAGTAATTAGTGAGAGCGGAGAACAGCTTGGAATCATGTCTTCCCGCGATGCAATGAAGCTTGCAAGAGAAGCAGAGCTTGACCTCGTAAAGATTGCTCCTAATGCAAAACCACCTGTTTGCAAGATCATCGATTATGGAAAATACAGATACGAGCTTGCTCGTAAAGAAAAAGAAGCGAAAAAGAAACAGAAGACGATTGAAGTCAAGGAAGTTCGCTTATCTCCAAACATCGATACAAACGATTTGAATACCAAAGTAAATCAGGCAAGAAAGTTCTTATCCAAAGGAGATAAGGTTAAAGTAACACTTCGTTTCCGTGGTAGAGAGCTTGCTCATGTGAATTCCAGTAAAGTTATTCTTGAGGAGTTTGCAAAACAGCTTGAAGATATCGCTGTAATGGACAAAAAGCCAAAATTTGAAGGCAGAAGCATGACAATGTTTTTAACTGAAAAACGTTAATTTTTGATAGAATATATACAGGAGGATTTTTATCATGCCAAAAATGAAAACAAGCAGAGCTGCTGCAAAGCGCTTCAAAAAAACAGGTACAGGACAGTTAAAGAGAATGAAAGCTTACAAGAGCCATATCTTAACAAAGAAATCTGCTAAGAGAAAAAGAAATCTTAGAAAAGCAACTATGACAGACGCAACAAACGTAAAGAATATGAAGAAGATTTTACCATATCTTTAATTGTATATAGGAGGATGTAAATAATGGCTAGAGTAAAAGGCGGTCTCGGCGCTAAAAAAAGACATAACAGAGTTTTAAAACTCGCAAAAGGTTATAGAGGAGCAAGATCCAAACAGTATAGAGTAGCAAAACAGTCTGTAATGAGAGCATTAACAAGCTCCTATGCAGGTAGAAAACAGAGAAAGAGACAGTTCAGACAGCTTTGGATTGCTCGTATCAATGCTGCAGCAAGAATGAACGGTTTATCCTACAGCAAATTAATGTACGGCTTAAAATTAGCTGGTGTTGAAGTAAATAGAAAGATGCTTTCTGAGATGGCAATTAGCGATCCAGCAGGCTTCACAGCTCTTGCAGAATTAGCAAAGAGCAAATTAGCATAATGAAAGTTAGACCGGTGAACGGAAGTTCACCGGTCTTTTTTATTACATAAAAAGTTGTTTTAGGAAAAAATAACATAAATTTTTATCAAGAGAGAGGCTTTTTTGTTTATTATTTCAGAACACTCATCAAAAGAAAGTAAAAGGATTAAGGAGGAGAGTAGGAAAATGAAAAAAAGTATGAAAAAGTGGATTATTTTATGTGCAACACTGATTATCATCCTTGCTGGTATGAATGTAAGTGCAGCTGAAATTACTTACAAAAAATCTGGCAACCTTAGAGTTTACCAGGGAAAAATCTATCAAGTTTACTACGAAGGAACACCAATTACATGGGACTCCGCTCCAGCTGTTTTGATCAACGGAAACATCATGATTCCTTATCAGACTGCTCTTGTTGCAAATGGTCCACAATTAAAAGCTGTTTACCGTAGTGTTCTGAAACGTGTTACATTTACTTACAATAATAAAAAAGTAAGAATGTATCGTGGTAAGAAATATATGTATGTGGGCAAAAAGAAAAAGAAAATTCTTACTGCTCCTTTAAATATGACAGTCGATGGCAAAAAATATCTTATGGTTCCAGCGAAAGCTCTTTGTAAAGCTTTAGGTTTAGGTTATACTTATGTAAAATCTGAAAAGTCAGTTTATATTACCAAACCAGAAGAACCTGAAATGGTAACAAGCGGTCTTAACATTTCTGGAAATCTTACGACAAAAACACTCTCTGCTATGACAACTCAGCAATTTATTGCAACTTTAGGCCCAATCGCTCAGGAAGATTACAAAAAAACAGGTGTGCTTGCATCTGTAACTTTGGCTCAGGCAATCAATGAAAGTGGCTGGGGTAAAACAACATTGGCTCAGCAGGGCAATAACATTTTTGGTATGAAGATTCGTTTATCCGAGAATACCTGGGGTGGCTCTGTATGGGATGGAAAGAGCTATGTAACTATTTATACGAAAGAAGAAGTAAATGGTAGAAAAGTAACAATTTCAGCCAAATTTAGAAAATACAAAAATGTAATCGAATCCATTGCAGATCATTCTGCATATCTTGTGAATGCAAAAAATGGATCTTCAAAACGATACGCAGGATTAACATCAACAAGTAGTTACTCCAAACAGTTATCCATTCTCCAGAAAGGTGGCTACTGTACATGGAGTAGTTATGTAAAAGAATTGACAAACCTTATTAAGAAGTATAATCTTACAAAATATGATGTAAAATAGTCCTTGATTGACAGGAGGATGCCCTTGAAAACAGATCATAAAGAACATGAAACAATAAAAAATGAACTGAAGGAAGGTCGTGGCACTTTATTATCCATGTTATTTTCCCTGTTTTTGGTTGGGTTATCAGTGTTATTTGTAGTAGGATTTCACTTTTTTCTAACAGAGCAAGAATATGATGGGAAAGTGAGTTTATTTGGTGGAAAAAAAGATTCCAATGAAATATTGAATTTAGATCAATCTTTTCAGCCAACCTATATCATCATAAAAAATACTTCAAAAAAGGATATCTATGCAACAGATTTCCCTGGAAAGGTGGAGGATGGATCTGAGAAATTGGAGGATGGTGCATTCCTTTCTGTGGTAAAAAAAGGTACTTTTGAAGAGAAAACATATTTCCAGTTATCTGATTCCGGGTATGTGGAATACCGTTTTTCTCAGGTTCAGGAAGTAACAGAATATATTCCGTTGGAGGGCTATATAGCAATTACCTATATTAGTTCTGCTGGCGTCCATCTTCGCAAATGGGCCGATTTTGATGCAGATAATATAGCAAGTACGGTATACGTAGCGGACCGAGTGGATATTAAAGCTATGGTTGCTACCGCAGATGGTGCTAAGGCGTTCCAAACGGCAGAAGGTTACTATATTACCACAGATTCTAGTTATTTTACCGATTATACAGATTTGAAAGAAAAAACAAAGGCACCTGAGGAGATGACCACAGAGGATATTCCTTCCGTGGAGATGAGCACGGAAATGCCAAAATGAAAATAATAAAAATAAGTACTCAGAGACGGAATCATTATGCTTCCGTCTCATTTTTTCTATTTTTGTAAGGTGTTTTTTCATGAAATATGGTATGATAAAATTCAGTGTACTGCTGTGACAGGACAGATTGAAAAAAGAATTTCTGATTCAGGAGAAAAAGTATGAGTGTAATCAATGTAGAGCATATATCGAAATTATATGGGGATAGGATGGTCATGGATGATTTATCCTGTACAGTGGATGAAGGAGATAAGATTGGAATTATTGGTATCAATGGGACCGGTAAATCCACTTTACTTCGCATCATTGCAGGGGATGAAGAGAGTGATTCCGGTGAGGTGATTATTTCAAGGGGACTTACCATGGGTTGGCTGCCTCAGAATCCAAAATTTCCAGACAATGAAGATGTTATGACATATATATGTGGGCCTGTGAAAGAAAGGGACTACGCTTTAGAAAGCGAAGCTCGCACCATGCTGCAGGTTTTTGAAATTGAAAATGAGAATCAGCGGATGAAAGAATTGTCTGGTGGTCAGAAAAAAAGAGTTGCCCTTTGTAAGGTACTTCTTGAAAAGACGGATATCTTAATTCTTGATGAGCCGACAAACCATTTGGATAATCGCATGGCAGACTGGCTGGAACAATTTTTGATTCGATTTCGTGGAATTTTACTGTTAGTAACCCATGACCGATATTTTCTTGATCGTGTTACCAACCGTATCTGGGAAGTGGAAAATGGAAAAGTATTTTACTACGATACAAATTATTCTGGATATTTGGAAAGAAAAGCACAAAAAGAAGAAATCATTCAGGCAACGGAACGAAAACGACAAAGTATTTTAAGAACGGAGTTAAAATGGGTCATGCGCGGAGCCAGAGCTCGTTCTACGAAACAGAAAGCTCGTTTGGAACGTTATGAAATGTTGAAAAACATGGATTCGCCAAAGGGCGCTGCTCAGGTAGAAATGGAAGCCATAGGAGCCAGACTCGGTAAAAAAACAATTGAAATTGACAGCATATCCAAAGCATTTGGAGATAATGTATTGTTCAAAGATTTTACCTATATTTTCCCTAGATTTGAGAGAATCGGATTTGTAGGAAAAAACGGTTGTGGAAAATCTACTTTAATGAAGATTCTGACAGGACTCATCGAGGCAGATTCTGGAAGTATTGAATGGGGAGAAACGGTAAAGATTGGCTACTTTGCTCAGGAATGCGAAGTCATGGATGAGAGAGAAAGAGTCATTGATTATATAAAAGATCAGGCAGAGTACATCCGTACTTCAAACGGTCCGGTTTCAGCTTCTAAGATGTTGGAGCGATTTCTTTTCACACCAGATATGCAGTATTCACCAATTGCTAAAATTTCAGGTGGAGAACGAAGAAGACTTTATCTTTTGAAAGTATTGATGAGTGCGCCGAATGTTCTCATTCTTGATGAGCCAACCAATGATTTGGACATTGCTACTTTGCAGATTTTAGAAGAATTCTTAGATAAATTTGTTGGGATTGTCATCGTAGTTTCCCACGACAGATATTTCCTTGATCGTATTGCTGACCACATATGTTCTTTTGAGGAAGGTACCATTCATATTTATGAAGGTGGTTATACAGAATATCTTGAGAAAAAAAGAGAGCTCGGTCGTACGGAAGACAGTATGGAGGAAACAATCTTTGCTTCTTCCATGCATACCAAAAAAGTGAATAATACCAAAGGTACTCCAGGGAAATCTTACAGGGATCCGGCAAGCAAAAAACTCCGTTTTACCTATATGGAGCAAAGAGAATATGAGAGCATTGATGAAGATATCGCTAATTTAGAAGAAAAAATTGAAGAATTAGAAGGCCAGGTATCTCAGTATGCTACGGATTTTGTAAAATTAAATGAAGTGATGAAGGAAAAAGAAGACACAGAAAAACAACTAGAAGAAAAAATGGATCGTTGGGTATATCTTAATGATCTTGCAGAAAAGATTGAAGCGCAGAAGAAAGGAAATTAATTATGAAAAGAGCATTTTATCCGGCAGACATTCTTTTACCAAAAAAAGAACTTTCTCAGTCTAAATGGTCTGTTGTTGCTTGTGATCAGTTTACCAGCGAGCCGGAATATTGGGAAAATGTGGAGAATATTGTAAGTGATGAGCCATCTACCTATCGTATGATTTTACCGGAAGTATATCTGGAAGAGGAAGATGTGGAAAGTCGTATTGCGGCAATTCAGCAAGTCATGATCGATTATGAAGAAAAAGGATATTTTGAAACATATAAGGATGCCATGATCTATGTGGAGAGAGAAGACAGTGAAGGGAAAATGAGAGCTGGCTTGGTAGCTTGTTTTGATTTGGAGGCTTATGATTATCATAAAGGCAGCAGCTCCTTAATTCGTGCAACCGAAGCAACCGTTATTGAACGTATCCCTCCGAGAGTGAAGGTTCGTAAAGATGCCATCGTAGAGCTTCCTCATATTATGATTCTTGTGGATGATCCGGAACAGTCTGTGATCGAGCCGATTGGACAAAAGAAAGATAAGATGGAACAGGTATATGACTATGATATGATGCTTGGTGGTGGTCACAATCGAGGATATCTTCTCGATAAAGAACAGCAGGAAAAAGTGCTGTCTGCTTTGGATCTTCTGGGAAGCCAAGAACATTTTGATAAAAAATACGACATTCATGATATGCCTGTTTTACTCTATGCCATGGGTGATGGAAATCATTCGTTAGCTACTGCAAAAGAATGCTACGAACAGTTAAAAGCTGCTTATCCAGACCAGGATATGAGTAAACATCCAGCCAGATATGCCCTTGCAGAGCTTGTCAATCTCCATAGCCCTGCTTTAGAATTTGAAGCGATTCATCGCATTGTGACAGAGATTGATTCAGAGGATATTAAGGAGAAAATGACAGAAGAACTTGTCCTTTGTGAAGAAGAGCTTGCGAATGCGCAGAGTTTCGAAATTATGGAAAATGGTGTGACAAAAACCATGTGGATTGGAAAACCATCTTCCAAATTGACTGTCGGAAGTGTACAAAACTTCCTGGATGCTTATCTGAAAGAGCAAGGCGGAAAGATTGATTATATTCATGGTATTGATGTTATGAAAAATCTTACAAAACAGGAAAATAGTATTGGATTCCTTCTTCCAGATATGGATAAATCTGAACTCTTCCCAACGGTAATATTTGATGGGGCTCTCCCAAGAAAGACCTTCTCCATGGGACATGCTCAGGATAAACGATATTATATGGAGTGTAGAAAAATAAAATAGGGTGTAGGCACAAAGGCCACCCCCTCACGACAGGGCTGTCGCATTTTGCGATAGCCTTTTGTAATGGGCAGCCTTTAGGTGAAGAAAAGAGGGAGATTCCCATATATTACGCGGATAAACTCAACGTCCCAATCCGCTGCATATATGGGAATCTCTCTCTTATGATACGTATGGAGGCTGCCCAAAATATAGGATAGAGATGAAAATGCGAACAGTCCGGCTGTCGTGAATGCCAGACCCAAGGCCGTGGCACTTTGTGCATCTACGTATTGAAAGACGGTAGAAGAAAGTGAATTGGAGCAGTAAAAAGGGGATTGCCACCCCTCACGACAGGGCTGTCGCATTTTGCGATAGCCTTTTGTAATGGGCGGCCTTTAGGTGAAGAAAAGAGGGAGATTCCCATATATTACGCGGATAAACTCAACGTCCCAATCCGCTGCATATATGGGAATCTCTCTCTTATGATACGTATGGAGGCTGCCCAAAATATAGGATAGAGATGAAAATGCGAACAGTCCGGCTGTCGTGAATGCCAGACCCAAGGCCGTGGCACTTTGTGCATCTACGTATTGTAGGATGACAAAAAAGTGATTTGCACTATGAAGAGGCGCTGTCGGGGTATAGTAGTGGCAGCACACCAATCATGTAAATGAAAAGGCCGATTAGAGTCTGTAAAAAAGAGTATCGATCGCAGGTGTGGGAGGGAATGTCAAAGTGTCTTTCCCGTACACACCTGCGATCGGTATTCTTTCCTATAAGATTCAAAATCGGCCTTTTATACAAGAAAGGCTGCCACACTATAGCGTGACAGCCTGTTCGTTTTGCGTAAAGCACTAACTATTTTACTTTTTTGTTTGCTAATGTAAGATGTTTTGGGATACCTCTTGAGTAGTAAGGTGTTAAAGCACCAAGGATCAATGGACTAGCGTATTTGATATACTGCTGACCGATGTCAGTACCATTGTTAATGATCCATTCTCTAGGGATTTTCTTTTCTACGTTAGCGATTTCGTGAATGTCGAATGTTTCGTAGGAAACTGTGTAAACCTCACGGTCACGAATACGCATAACAACCATTACACCTGTTTCGTCATTCTTTGCAGCTTTGAATGCATAGTATCCACAGTTGTAAGCTTCGTCGATATCAGCACGGGAAGCAACGTGTGTAGCACATCTCTGTAATGTAGATAATTCGATGGCACGAGTTTTGCATCCTGTAACTTCAGCGATTTTCTGAGTAAGAACGTTAGCACAACCGGAAAGAGTTTTGTGACCAAATGCGTCAACTGCATCAGAACCACCACCTAATTCACATACGAATGTGCCGTCAGCAAGTGCGATACCTTCAGAAACAGCGATAACTACAGAGCTCTTTGTTTCAGCGAGGTGTTTTACTCTTGCTAAGAAGTCGTCCATGTCAAATGCAACTTCTGGAAGGTAGATCATATCAGGACCGGAACAATCTTCGCCACGGCAAAGAGCAGATGCTGCTGTAAGCCATCCAGCGTGACGACCCATGATTTCAACAACACAGATAGTAGGTTTGGAAGCACCGAAAGATTCGTTGTCACGAATGATTTCTTTCATGGATGTAGCAATATATTTTGCTGCAGAACCGTAACCTGGTGTGTGGTCTGTGATAGGAAGGTCGTTATCGATTGTTTTTGGAACACCTACGAATCTCTGTGTTTTGCCCTTGAGTAATGCATAGTCGGATAACATTTTGATAGTATCCATGGAGTCGTTACCACCAATGTAGAAGAAATACTGGATATCGTATTTTTCCATGATGTCGAACATTTTGTCATATACATCTTCATTTCCTTCAATCTGTGGAAGTTTGTAACGACAAGATCCGAGGAATGCAGATGGAGTTCTCTTTAATAAAGCAAGATCAGAATCTTCTGTGATGTATTCACCGATATCAATTAAATCTTCTTTGAGAAATCCTTCGATTCCGTGGTGCATACCATAAATTTTTTCGATGCCGTTTACACGTGCAGCTTTAATTACACCTGCAAGGCTGGAGTTGATTACTGCGGTAGGTCCGCCGGACTGACCAACAATTACATTTCCTTTCATTTCCTTAATCCTCCTAAATAAAATGAAATCTATTATGATTTTTTTTTATAAACTTGGAAGTGCATAAGGAGAAAAAATAGGTTCCCTAATACACAACATTTTCATTATATCAGTAGATGTTTTATTTATCAAATATTTTCTTTTAACTTGGCCATCTTTGTGATATATTAATAAGGATGTAACCTGAAAAACGTGGTATTTATGAATATTTTAATAATTGGGAGGTAAAATGAAGCGAAATCGAGTTCATTTCTATTGCATTTTAATCGCTTTTCTTTTGATTCTTACACCTCTTCATAGTGAGGCAAAGGTAAAAGCACCGAAGAAAGAATGTCATGCCTATGTTGTGATGGATGCAGGATCCGGTCAAGTGTTATTTGGTCAGGATGAGGATAAGATGATTTATCCTGCCAGCACTGCTAAGGTGATGACCGCGATCGTATGTGTAGAAAATGGAAATATGAATAAAAAGGTGAAAACCCAGTATGATGTGGTTTATGGTACAACACTGGGAACCTACTGTCTGGGAATTGGGGCAAATGTTACCTATACCTGTAAGGATCTTCTTGCCATGAGTTTGATTTCTTCTGCAGCGGATGCTACAGATTCTCTTGCGGTTGCAGTGTTTGGCTCCAAGGAGGCTTGTGTGGAGGCCATGAATAAGAAGTGTCAGGAACTTGGTTTGGTAGGTACTCATTTTGACAATCCGGTAGGATCAGATATTGGTGCCGGATTTAATGAAACCTATGCCACTGCCACAGAGATGGCGAAAATTGTTCGTTACGCCATGACAAAACCTATCATTCGTGATCTTGTGCGCAGATCTTCTTATTCTGTGAAGGATATTCAGGCGAATACAACCAATCGTTTCATCCGTGGAACAGCATATTATGATTCCAGCAAATATAAAGTCATTGGAACAAAATCTGGTACAACCAATGCAGCGGGACATGTCTATATTGCAACTGCCATGGATAAGGAAGGTCATGAGGTAATTTGTGCCTTCTTTGGAAATGTGAGTACAGAAAGCACATTTGCATCTATCCGTCGTCTCTTTGATTATACTTTTGCCCAATATAAGAAGGGAAAATTAACGCTCACCCCATCGAATTACGATGTGAGATGTGCAGATGATTTTGGGGATCTTTACAGCAAATATGCTTTATTAAATTGCTATCCAGGTGATTCTGATGGTCTGTTCCATCCAAATTTTGGAATTACACGATCAGAACTTGCCAAAATGGTTCGCGGAGTGGATAATCTTTCTGGTAATCTGGCATTGAAACAGTTTGTTCTTGGCAATAAAAAAGGAAAAGTAAAGTCTTCCGATCTCGCCAAAATGGTACAGGCTTTATATCCAAGCCATATGTCCAAAGAAAATGTGGATGCTATTTTAGAAGGATGTAGTCATACGGAGTTTTTGACAGAAGAAGAGAGAGAGGCTTTCGCCATCTATATTCAAAATAATCTTGCACCAAATGAATTTTGTAAGAACGCCTGTCAGGTGATCACAAGAAAGCAGGCTGTTTATTTTGCGGATCATTTGAAGGAATATCAGAACATTTACGCAAGTACAAATTATATGCCGGCAGCTGTTGGCCTTACAAGCGAACAGGCAGGGGATATGATGATGCCTGCAAATATTCCGACACTTAATGAAGTATGGCTTAGCAAGATGGATGCTTATCATGCTCAAAAAGAAGAGGAACGTGCGCAAAGAGCAGCAAAGAAAGCAGAAGAGGAAGCAGCAAAAGCAGCGGCAGAGGCTGCAACAGCAGAAGAAGTCACCGCTACGGAAGCTACTACCGAAGCTGCTCCTGCAAAATAAGAATAAATGGAAAAATCAATGAAAAAGGGTCAGAACACATGAAGTGTTTTGACCCTATATTTTTGCAATTTTTTGATTTATAAATTAACCAATGGTATACCATGGTTCCTGACGTTTGTCAGTAAATCCTCTTAACACACCCTGGAGTTTTTTAAATGGTTCTTCTGTGAAGAATTTGGCTCTTGCCGGACAAATACGAAGACAGGAACCACAACGGATACATGCAGTATGATCAATGTTAAATGGATTGTCATGGCTGATTACCTGCATTGGACATACATCAGCACAGAGCATACAGTAGATACAGTATTCATTGGTCTCAACCTGGAATGGGAAGATACCCATTGGTGGCTTCACATATGGATAGGAGCCAGGGATTTCAAGTGGCTTGAAGTCATAGCTTACTGCAGTGCGGAGACGTTCTCTAAGTTCATCACCAAAAGTGCGGATTACTTTCTGATCTTCCTCATCTGGTCTGCCGAGAGCGAGTTCAGAAAGGAAGGTATGCTGGCAGGAGAATACACCGGCTGCAACTGGAATAAATCCTTTGTCGATCACATTCTTATAAAGTTCCATCAAGGTGTCATCTAAAGCTTTGTTGCCATATGTTGCAATTAAAACCACTGGTGTGTTGATTCCGTGGAAACGGGATAAAGCGTCAACAACAGGAGCTGGGATTCTGCCGGCATAAGCTGGAGCACCAATGATTACAAGGTCAGAATCTTTAAATTCATAAGATTTCTGGCGAACATCAAATTTGGTTAAATCAATCTCTTCGGATGGGTAGTCAGCAAATGATTTGGCAATGCCATTCACTACTGCTTTGGTTGTATCGGATGGACTGAAAAAAACACGGTAAACTTTTAAAATCTTCATGGTATCATCATCCTTTCAAAAAACAAAATCCTACCTTATATTATAGAAGATGATAAGGTAGGATTCAATGATTATAAGATGCACTTTTTCGACGAGATAGTGCCCAAATTAGTCGATAAATAATTGTCCTTATTCTGGGTAAGTAAGACGATCTGCTGTTGGATGAAGAAGGGCTTCGTCTAAATATTTTTTCGCAAGAAATCTTGCCATAGGAAGATTCATATCCAGATAATTTCCACAGTCTTTTGCAGCAGCTCCTGGAACGTCTCCTTCAAATGTGGAGATGAAAAGGAAGGTGTCTCTTACAAGTGGAAGAATTTCTTCTGAGGTATAATCCCCTGCGACGATCAGATAATTGCCAGTGCGGCAGCCCATCGGTCCAAAATAAATGATTTTATCTTTCCATGTTGGCTCATTGCGAAGATAAGTGGCAGCGAGATGCTCGATGGTATGTAATTCTGCTGTGTTCATAACAGGCTCCCTGTTTGGAGCAGTCATACGAAGGTCAAAAGTGGTGAGGATTTCCTGTCCCACATAATCTTTTCTGGATACATACACTCCTGGGAAAAGGTCAAGATGATTTACGGTAAAGCTGGCAATTTTCTCCATGTTTTTTCTCCATTCTAATGATTCTGATAATGATTTGTTTTTGTTTACTATACTCCATATTCTGTAAGTGGTCAAGAAAAGGGAAAAAGCTTTGAAAAATAGTGGAAATTTATTTTAACATGTGATATTATATGAAAGATTGAGCTTATGGGAGGCTGTGACCGAGACTTCTGAAAAGCATATTTGCTTCAAATATGTTTTTCAGTCGTTTCGGAAGCTTCCCTGATATTATTATTTTTCATTAATTTAAGGAGGATTTCCAAATGAGTAAACAGTTTTCTATGGAACTGGCAGGAAGAACCCTGACAGTTGAAATTGGCAAAGTTTGCGCACAGGCAAATGGCGCAGCACTTATGCGTTATGGCGACACTGTTGTTTTATCCACAGCAACAGCATCTGATAAACCACGTGATGGAATCGATTTCTTCCCACTTAGTGTAGAATTCGAAGAAAAAATGTATGCAGTAGGCCGCATTCCAGGTGGCTTCAACAAGAGAGAAGGAAAGGCTAGCGAACATGCAGTTCTTACTTCTCGTGTAATCGACCGTCCAATGCGTCCATTATTCCCTAAGGATTACCGCAATGATGTTACATTGAACAATATGGTTATGGCAGTTGATCCAGAATGCTCCCCAGAAGTACTTGCTATGCTTGGCTCTTCTGTAGCAACATCCATCTCTGACATTCCATTTGATGGTCCAATCGCTGCAACAATCATTGGTCTTGTAGATGGTGAATTTGTTGTAAACCCTACATCAGATCAACAGTTAGTTTCTGATCTTTACCTTACTGTTGCTTCCACAGCAGAAAAAGTTATCATGATTGAAGCTGGTGCAAAAGAAGTACCAGAAGATAAAATGATTGAAGCAATTTTCAAGGCTCACGAAGTGAACCAGGAAGTGATCAAATTCATCCAGAAGATTGTTGATGAATGTGGTAAAGAAAAACATGAATACGAACATGTAGATACTCCAGAAGATCTCTGGGATGATATGGTTGCATTCATCACTCCAGAAGCCATGGAAGAAGCAGTATTTACAGATGTAAAACAGGTTCGTGAAGAAAATATCCGTCAGATTAAAGACAAATTAGCAGAACGTTATGAAGAAGAACATGAAGAATGGCTTCCACTCATTGACGATGCAGTTTATAAATTCCAGAAGAAGACAGTACGTAAGATGATCTTAAAAGATCACAAACGTCCAGACGGTCGTGGCATCACAGAAATCCGTCCACTCTCCGCTGAAATCGATCTTCTTCCAAGAGTACATGGTTCTGGTATGTTCAAACGTGGACAGACTCAGATTATGACAATCACAACACTTGCTCCACTTTCCGAAGCACAGAAAATCGATGGAATCGATGCAAATGTTACATCCAAGAGATATATGCATCACTACAATTTCCCAAGCTACTCCGTAGGAGAAACAAAACCAAGCAGAGGTCCGGGACGTCGTGAAATCGGTCATGGTGCACTTGCTGAAAAAGCTCTTGTACCAGTACTTCCAAGTGAAGATGAATTCCCATATGCAATCCGTACCGTATCTGAAACATTAGAATCCAACGGATCTACATCTCAGGCTTCTATCTGTGCATCTACACTTTCTCTTATGGCAGCAGGTGTACCAATCAAAAAACCAGTAGCAGGTATCTCTACAGGTCTTGTAACAGGTGATACAGATGATGACTACATTGTACTTACTGATATCCAGGGTCTTGAAGACTTCTTCGGTGACATGGACTTTAAAGTAGCAGGTACTCATGATGGTATCACTGCAATCCAGATGGATATTAAGATTCATGGTCTTACACCAGCAATCATCAAAGAAGCGATTGCTAAGACAAAAGAAGCAAGAGAACATATCCTTACAAACGTTATGGAACCTGTAATTGCTCAGCCAAGAGAACACGTTGGTGAATTTGCTCCTAAGATTCAGCAGATTACAATTGATCCTGAGAAGATCAGCGAAGTAATTGGTAAACAGGGTAAAGTAATCAACAGTATTATTGATGAAACAGGTGTAAAAATTGATATCAATGATGAAGGACGTGTGGATGTATGTGGTGTTGATCAGGCTATGATCGATCGTGCCATCGAAATCATCCGTCTTATTGTAGAACCTGTGGAAGCTGGTCAGATTTACGAAGGTGAAGTTGTTCGTATTATGAATTTTGGTGCATTCGTTCAGCTTGCTCCAAACAAAGATGGTCTTGTACATATTTCTAAGCTTTCCAAGGAAAGAGTTGAAAAAGTAGAAGATGTTGTAAACATCGGTGACAAAGTTAAGGTAAAAGTTCTTGAAATCGATAAGATGGGAAGAATTAACCTTGCATTACGTGAAATCATCAAATAAACTCTGTAAAAGCATAAAGTAAGATTAGGCATCTTTGGCAATGGATTGATTCATTGCCGGGATGCTTTTTTATTGCATTTATTTAAAATATGACCTTTTAGAAATAATTGTTTGTTATTTCAAAAAAAAACATATCTTTTTTGCAAAAATGTTGCCGAATGTGTGAAAAAAATATATAATGAAACTGTATAGGCACTAGAAGGGAGAAAGAACGTGGAACTGAGATTGGAGCAAATCAGCCAGATTACACATGGCGTTGTTTTGAACCGAATAAAATCAAAGATTCAAAATGAAGGGAAAGAATATCCTATTCTTACCATAAGCCAATTGATTGATGAAGAGAATGGTATTTCGGATTATGAGGTTTCTTCTGTTTTTGTTGACCCTAAAAAGGAAAAGAATCTTAATCTTGTAAAAGAACATTCGGTTGTCATTGGTCTCACTTCATTTCATCGTGCCGTTGTATTAGAAAAACAACATGTGGGTAAGATCATTACTTCGAACTTCGTTTCCATCGATTTCCGAAACGGAATTATGGATCCGTATTATTTTGCCTGGTATTTCAACGAACATCCGGAGATTGAGAAACAGCGTCTCATCGCCATTCAGGGAAATTCTTCGGTAAAAGTACTTTCCATTCACATGATTCGACAGCTTCCAATCATATGTCCAGATCTGTCGACTCAGATGGCTATTGGTAAATTATATTATTATCAGAATAGAAAACAGTTGCTTCTCATGGAAAAAATGCGTTTGGAGCGGGAAGTTCGTAGCGAGGAGATTATGCAGCGTTTAAAACAATTTGAAGATGACTGAGGAATGGATGATGGACGAGAAAGAAATGAAATATCAGTTTATGACCATTCTCACAGAGACTCATCCGGGATTGACTTTTGAAGAGTACAGAGATTGCTGTATTTTTCTTTTATTTTTTCAATACCTGTGTTTGAGATATGATGATAGACTTGATGAAGAATACAAATTAAATATGATGGTTCGTTTGGCTATTCGCGGTAAGTTGCAGATGGATTCTTTTCTGCGTTTTCTTCAGAATACTTCTGCTCAGTTGCATCTGTATTGTTCAGATTTTTACCTGACAGATTTCTCATTCTACAAACAGCTTCTTGATGTTCAGCCTTTGGAGAAGCAGAAAAGTTATGCCAGATTTTTCCGTAAAATTATTAAAAAGATAGAGGCATGGGAGAAAGAAGAATGTCTTTATGAGTGTTATCCGGCGTGTTTTGAAGCTTTAGTACAGGAATTTGCATCCATGAAAAAAGATACTGCCATTCCGGCAAACATCGTGGAATTGTATCAGGCTTTTGGTGGTGAACATCTGAGAAAAGATGGTATCAGCGTTTTTCAGCCAGAATTTCGCTATGGAACATTACTTAGAGCTGTTGTGGGAGATTCCAGTCAACCGAAGCTTTTTGGTTATGAGAAAAGTGACGAATATATCGAATATATGACCATGCTTTCTTTCATGTACGAAATACCGAAAGAACAGTGGTTTTTTGTAGATCAAAAACAGTGGCTTGGGACAAAACATTTCCTCGGAAAAGCAGATCGGGTTTGTATTTACATGCCGGACGGTGTGGAGGCAGGAGATTATCTGACTGCGGAAGAAGAAAATAAAATGGTAAAGAAATTGTTCAATCTTCGAACCAAGGGAGAACTGCCGCTTCTTCTTTCTGCATTTCCAATCTTGAAAGAGGATGGAGATCTTATGGCGATTCTTCCAAGTGCCCTGCTCTATCGAGAGGGAAAAGAAGCACAGGTAAGAAAATATTTGGTAGAAGACATGAATTGTTTAGATACCATTGTACTTTTGCCAGATTCTGTATTTCCGTCTCTTGGGCAGCAAGAAGTATTTCTTTATATAAAGAAGAATCGTAAGCAGAAGGATATCATGTTTTTTGATTGTTCTACTTGTGATTCTTTTGACAGTGATTTGATCAAAGAAATCAAAAAGGCCAGAAAAAGTCGTAAAGATGTTACCGGTTTTTGTAGCTGTGTTCAGCAGGAGGAGATTCAGGAGAATGATTACAATCTGAATCTGCCAAGATATATAAAGCAGGTTGTAGGCTTTGAGGTTGTTGATATCAATGAAAAGCGAAAACGAATTGCGGAGATTGAACAGGAATTAAAAGAGATTGATCAGCGGATTGAAATGTATCGCTGCGATTTAGAATTAGATCGTTTTGTTCGATAAAATCAAATTATATATTGAATTTCTAGAAAAAGTGCTTGTTATTTTATTAAAAAACAAGCACTTTTCATCTTTTGTTTTTTGTGTTATGATTAATATCGACTTAAAATGTAATGAAATATAGAGTAGTTGATAAAGAACTGTATCTTTGAATAGATAGAAAAGAGGAATAATATGGCGAATCAGACCAACAGAAAACGTCGTAGTGCCAATAGCAAAAAGAAGACCAATGCTTCAAAGACGAAAAACACTGCGAAAAAATCAAGGAAAAAAACTGGCACTTCACAGAGACGAAATACATCTGCTACCAAGAAAGTTTCCAGCAAAAAGCCTGTGAATAAAAATACAAAACAACAACTGTCGGAAGAAAATGTAAATATGCGAGTGGAGATTCCTATCGTTGCGTCTTTCTTTGTGATGCTTCTATTGATGCTAAGTAATTTTGGCATTTGTGGCACGGCAGGAAACATTTTGAGCAGCTTTTTCTTTGGACTGTTTGGATGTGTACAATATGTGATGCCTATGGTGGCTTTTGTTGCCATTTGTGTTCTTTTGATTAACGAATACAGTGGCCTGGCTATGAAAAAATGTCTGGCAGCTTTTCTATTTCTGATGATGGTTTCAGGATATGTTCAGCTGATGAAACAGACGGGCAGTAATGACATTTACCAGCTTTTTGCCATCGGAATCAAAGATCGTCTGACAGGTGGTATCATTGGTGGAGGATTTGCCTGCCTTTTAAAAAGATGGTTTGGTATGATAGGAGCAGGACTGATCATGGCCTGCATCACTATTTTATCATTGATCATGCTGACACAGAGATCGGTAGTGGAATTCTTTAGAAAATGGTTTGGCATAATTCAGAATGCTTTAGGAGAACGTAATACTTCTCGTCCTGTTAAAGAAACAAAGAGACGAAAAACATTAGAAGACAGAGAACGTGAAAAACAGTGTGAGGACAAAGTTAAAAAACTAGAAGAAGAGAAACTTCAAGCCCGTCTTAGAAGAAAAATGGAGAAAAAGGAAGAGAAAGAAGTGGCTGCTTCTGCAGATTTCAAAGTACCAACCTTTAAGCCATCCGACGAAGTGAAACACAAGGATTCTGTGAAAGAACTTCACCCGGAAATCTATCCATTTACTCAGGAAGACGGACAGACAGATCCATTTAAAGGAGAATTGGATCTGACGGCATTTTCTTTTAATAGTGGAAAGAGTTCTGAAGAATATCGAAAAGAAGTGCAGGAACATATTCAGTTTGGAGAGGCTTTGGAGAAACAGATTGAAGAAGCCAGCCACAGTATTAGCTCAAAAGGAATGCGAGAAATCGAGCATTCGGATGAGGATTATGTTGTAACAGTGGAGGATGGATTTGAAGAGGATCCGGCGTATGACATTTTCCCATCGATTGATGAAGAATACGGTCCGGCGAAAATCGATTCTCAGGATTCTGAAGAAGTGACTACAGACGAAATCGTTTTTGAAGCCGATGATGTGGTGGAAAGCGATATCATTATCCACAAGGAAGAAAAAAAACCAGAAGAAAATGAAAAGAAGAAAAACGATGCTTTTTTCAGTGTGAAAAAGGCAGAGGGGGCTGACTATACATTTCCACCTCTAAGCCTCTTGCAGGCAGGAGAAAGAAAATCGGATGTCAATCATGATGAGGCATTGAAGAATACCGCAATCAAATTACAGGAGACTTTGCGCAGCTTTGGAGTAAATGTAAAGATTACCGATATCAGTTTTGGGCCAACGGTAACCCGTTATGAGATGGTACCGGAGCAGGGAACAAAGGTAAGTAAGATTGTTTCTTTGACGGATGATATCAAATTGAATCTGGCAGCCGAGGATATTCGTATTGAAGCTCCAATTCCGGGAAAATCTGCCATTGGTATCGAGGTGCCAAATAAAGATACCCTGACGGTTCATTTCCGTGAGCTTATTGACAGTAAGAGATTCCGTGATTTCCGCTCTAAGCTTGCTTTTGCAGTAGGTAAAGACATCGGAGGGCAGACTGTAATCTCCGATATTGCCAAAATGCCTCACCTTTTGATTGCTGGTGCCACTGGCTCCGGTAAGTCTGTATGCATTAACACTTTGATCATGAGTATCTTATATAAAGCCAGACCAGATGAGGTAAAATTGATCATGATTGATCCAAAGATGGTGGAACTTAGTATTTACAATGGTATTCCTCATCTTTTGATTCCGGTTGTCACAGATCCAAAGAAGGCATCCGGTGCTTTAAACTGGGCTGTTGCGGAAATGACAGACAGATACAATCGCTTCACCGAAGTTGGTGTTCGTAATATTGCAGGTTATAATGATAAGATCCAACATCTGGAAAAAAGTGGTGAAGTAGAGGCAGGTAAATTAAAGCCAATGCCGCAGATTGTAGTCATCATCGACGAACTTGCAGATCTTATGATGGTTGCACCTGGTGAGGTAGAAGATGCCATTGTTCGCCTTTCTCAGCTTGCCAGAGCTGCGGGTATCCACCTTGTTATTGCAACACAGAGACCATCGGTTAATGTTATTACTGGTTTGATCAAAGCAAATGTGCCATCCAGAATTGCGTTTGCAGTATCCTCTGGTGTGGATAGTCGAACCATCATTGATATGAATGGAGCGGAAAAACTGTTAGGAAAAGGTGATATGCTTTTCTTCCCGGCGGGTTCTTCCAAGCCAAGCCGTGTACAGGGAGCCTTTATCTCCGATGATGAGATTTTCTCTGTAGTAGAATTTTTAAAGGAAAATGAAACAATAATTGAATACGATAATACGATTGAAGAATCCATCGCAAAATCCAGTACCTCAAAATCGAGCGCTATGGACCGCGATGAGTATTTTGAAGATGCTGCACGTTTCATTATGGAAAAAGAAAAAGCCAGCATCGGCATGCTGCAAAGAATGTTTAAAATCGGTTTTAACCGTGCAGCCAGAATCATGGATCAGCTGGCGGAAGCTGGAATTGTAGGACCGGAGGAAGGGACAAAACCAAGAAAAATCCTCATGAGTCCAGAACAGCTGGAAGAGTATTTTGAAGAATATTTGTAAAAAATTAATGCTTTACTAATAAGATTTTTTGCGATATTATTAATTATCTTTGGTCGTTTTTCTAAAAGGGATAGATCAGGGGGCTATCCCTTTTTTGGACCAGATTAATATATTGTTCGAAGCATTATGCTTCAGGAAAAGAGGATGATATGGCTTACATTATTGATGGTAAGAAGATTTCTTCCGAGATTAAAGAAGAATTAAAAGAGACAGTTGCTCAGTTAAAAGAGGATGGTGTTTCTGCATGCCTTGCAGTAATTCAGGTTGGCAATGATCCAGCTTCCTCCGTATATGTTGGCAATAAGAAAAAGGCCTGTGCATTTATTGGGATTGATTCCAAATCCTATGAACTTCCGGAAGAAACTACCCAGGAAGAATTATTAGGACTGATTGATGAATTAAATCAGGATCCTGCAGTGGATGGAATTCTTGTTCAGCTTCCAATTCCTGCTCATATGGATGAAAAAGAAGTCATCCATGCAATCTCTCCAGCGAAAGACGTAGATGGTTTCCATCCTCAGAGTGTGGGAGCTCTCTCCATTGGAGAAGAAGGATTTGTATCCTGTACCCCAGCTGGGATTATTCAACTTTTAAAACGTTCCAATATTGAGATTGAAGGAAAAGAATGTGTTGTAGTTGGACGTAGTAATATTGTTGGAAAACCAATGGCAATGCTTCTTTTACGTGAAAATGGAACCGTGACAATTTGTCACTCCAGAACAAAGGATCTTCGCGAAGTGTGTAAACGTGCAGATATTCTTGTTGCAGCAATCGGTAAACCTAGATTTTTTGATGACAGTTATGTAAAAGATGGCGCAGTTGTGATCGACGTTGGAATTCATCGAGGCGAAGATGGAAAGCTTTGCGGCGATGTCGATTATGCAAAGGTAGTGGATAAAGTTTCTGCCATCACACCAGTTCCTGGCGGAGTAGGTCCTATGACCATCGCTATGCTGATGAACAACTGTGTGGAAGCAGCAAAAAGGAAAAGATAAATGAGAAATGTATTGTTTATTTCTTTGGGATGTGACAAGAATCTGGTGGATAGTGAAAAAATGCTTGGTCTTTTAAAAGAAAGTGGCTACCAGATTGTGGAAGAAGAAGCAGAGGCGGATGCCATAGTAGTAAATACCTGCTGTTTTATCCATGATGCCAAAGAAGAAAGTATTGAGACAATCCTTGACATGGCCAGATGGAAAGAAGAGGGACGTCTTAAGGTTCTGCTTATTACAGGATGTCTTGCGCAGCGTTATGCACAGGAGATCGAGGAAGCAATTCCTGAAGTGGATGCTGTGATTGGTACCACAGGTTATGGAGAGATTGTTTCCGTCATGAACCAGTTATTTGAAAAGAAAGAAGAAGGGCTTGTGACATATTGTCCAGATATTGATCTGCTTCCTCCTTCTTTTACAGATAAGCGTGTTGTCACAACAGGCGGCTACACTGCTTATCTTAAAATTGCAGAAGGCTGTAACAAACGTTGTACCTACTGCATCATTCCATATATTCGCGGACATTATCGTAGTTTCCCTATGGAGGATCTTGTGGAAGAAGCGAAGATTCTTGCAGCAGATGGTGTGAAAGAACTGATTCTTATCGCTCAGGAAACTACGGTATATGGTGTGGACCTTTATGGAAAGAAGGCACTTCCAGAGCTTTTACATAAGCTGTGTGCCATAAATGATCTGGAATGGATCCGTATTCTCTACTGCTAT
>JAUNNI010000005.1:54966-77963 GCA_030531555.1 Eubacteriales bacterium
AGAGATTACTGAGGAACTGATTCAGACCATGAAAGAGGAACCTAAAATTTGCCATTATCTGGATATCCCTATTCAGCATAGCGAAGATTCTATTTTGAAAAGAATGGGAAGAAGAACTTCCAGAGCAGAGCTGATTGCTCTGGTGGATCACCTTCGTGAAGAGATTCCAGATATTACCCTTCGAACAACACTGATTACAGGATTCCCGGGAGAAACGGAAGAAGATGCACAGCGCATGTATGAATTTGTGGATCAGATGGAGTTTGACCGACTTGGCGTGTTTACTTATTCTCCGGAAGAAGGAACAAAAGCTGCTGAAATGCCAGAACAGATTGAAGAATCTGTGAAAGAGGAACGACGTGATCGTATTATGGCTTTGCAGCAGGAAATCAGTGCTGCCTATGCCGAATCACATATTGGCGAAGAGATGCAGGTTATGATTGAGGGATATCTGTATGAAGAAGATATTTATGTGGGAAGATCATACATGGATGCACCTAAGGTAGATGGTAATGTTTTTGTTCATTCCGAAGAAGAAATGATATCGGGAGACATTGTTCCGGTTCGAATTACCGGAGCCAATGAATACGATTTGATGGGAGATGTGATTTATGCCGATGAATTTACCAAATAAACTTACGATTTTACGTATCGTTTTCATTCCATTTTTTGTACTCTTTCTTTTAACAGATTTTGTACCTGGAAGCAAATGGATTGCCTTAGTATTATTCTGCCTTGCCAGCCTTACAGATTTGTTGGATGGAAAAATTGCAAGAAAATATAATCTTGTAACAAATTTTGGAAAGTTCATGGATCCTCTCGCAGATAAGATGCTTGTCAGTTCTGCATTTATCTGCCTGGTTGCACTTCATAGAATTCCAACATGGATTGTTTTAGTGATCATTTCCAGAGAATTCATTATCAGTGGATTCCGTCTTGTTGCCAGTGATAACGGAATTGTAATTGTTGCCAGCTACTGGGGTAAATTTAAAACAACTTTCCAGATGTTTGCCATCATTCTTTTGATTGCAAATCTTGGAGGAAATATTGTATTTATTATTGAACAGATTTTGATTTACATTGCGTTGATTTTAACAATCATTTCTTTAGTAGATTATATTGCAAAAAATATTGATGTATTAAAGGAAAGTGGTAATTAATCAAACCAATTATTGAATATCATGAAATATGCAGACCGCTTTGGAATTTTAGAGTTCCGGAGCGGTTTTTTCCTTTCATTGACAGGAAGAAAAAATATGTGATATAATGCAAATAATATATGATATACTTCGGGTAGAACACATAGCACATAAAAATGGGTGAGATACGAAAGAGGATGAGTTTATGCTGATAGAAATTGATTTTAATAGTCCACAGGCACTCTATATTCAGCTGCGTAACCAGATTGTTATGGGAATCGCGCAGGACAGACTTCGCGACGGAGATTCTTTGCCTTCCGTTCGTAGTCTTGCCAGTACCCTTGGCGTAAACATGCATACGGTAAACAAAGCCTATTCCATGTTACGAAGCGAGGGATATCTGATTCTTGACCGTAGAAAGGGAGCCATTATTCAAGTGGAAGTGGAGAACAAAGATCATGAGATTGAAAAAATTCATCACAATATGAGAATGGTTGTAGCTCAGGCAATTTGTAAGGGAATCAGTAAAGAAGATATGCACGCTGTTATTGAGGAAATGTATGATTTCTTTGAATAATTTGGAAGAACAGCGCATTAGAAGTTAAAGGAGTGAATAATGGGAAAAGAATTCAATGGATATGTGAATCGTATTCTTTCTCAGGCAGAGAAAGATGCCATCGCATGTCATCAGAAATACATTGGAACAGAGCACATTGTTCTTGGAATTCTATCAGAGGAAGAATGCCTTGCTGCAAAAGTGCTTAAAGAATGTGGTCTTGAATACGAAGCATTTTTCAAGGCAGCATTGGGACAGTCCATGACATTGGGAGATACCGAGGAAATCAGCTTTAAAGGATACAGTCCAAAAGCAGAACATATTTTGGAGTTGGCAGCGGTGGAAGCAGAACGTTTTGAGGCGGATGAGATAGGTTCAGAACATTTGCTTTTTGCAATTTTAAAGGAAAAAGACTGTATTGCTCAGCGTCTATTCAAAGGTCTTAATTTAAATCGTAAGAAAGCATTTATGGATCTTTTGATTGCATCCGGGGTTGATCCGGAACTTGCAAAAAAAGAGTATCAGGCCGTTTTTGGTAAAAAGCAGATCAGACAAGCTGGCGCTATGGTGGATGCTTTCTGTGATGACCTGACTTTGAGAGCAAAAGAAGGACGCCTGGATCCAATTGTTGGGAGAGAAAAAGAATTACAGAGAGTGATTCAGATTCTCAGCCGTAGAACGAAGAATTCTCCATGTCTTGTGGGTGAGCCAGGTGTCGGTAAAACAGCAATTGTTGAGGGACTTGCTCAGTGGATTGTTCGCAATGAAGTACCGGATATGCTGAAAGATAAACGTCTTCTTACATTGGATCTTCCTGGACTTGTGGCAGGATCTAAATACCGCGGAGAGTTTGAGGAACGTATCAAGAATCTTTTGCAGGAAGTTATGATGGCAGGAAATATTCTCCTATTTGTGGATGAAATCCATACTATGATTGGAGCAGGCGGAGCAGAAGGGTCCATTGATGCATCAAATATTATGAAGCCATTCCTTGCTCGAGGAGAAATTCAGATCATTGGAGCAACGACAAGAGAAGAATACAGAAAGTACATCGAAAAAGATGCTGCATTTGAGCGAAGATTCCAGCCGATTACGGTAGAAGAACCAACGCAGGAAGAAGCAGTGGCCATTTTAGAAGGTTTAAAAGATCGTTTTGAAAAGCATCATCAGGTCCGTTATACGAAAGGAGCTATTCAGGCTGCAGTTACACTTTCTGATCGATATGTCAGCGATCGTTTTCTGCCGGATAAAGCCATCGATGTCATGGATGAGGCAGCTTCAAAGATGAGAGTTGGTCTTTATACCATGCCGGAGTTAATCAAAGATATGGAAGCTCAGGTGAAGAAATATGCGGTTCGTAAAGAAGAGGCATTACAGGAAGGAAATCTGAGAAAAGCAAAACTCAACAATACCAAACAGAAAAAGATTCAGGAGAATTTAGATCAGTGTTTAAAAACCTGGGAAGAAAAAAAGGTTCGTGGTCGTATGACTGTCACAGAAAATGATGTGGCTGCGGTTGTTTCAAACTGGACGGGGATTCCAGTGACTAAGATTGGCCAGAGTGAATCCGAACGTCTGGTACAAATGGAGGATACCTTAAAGAAACGTGTCATCGGTCAAGATGAAGCTGTAAAGGTATTGACAAAGGCTGTCAAAAGAGGTCGTGTTGGTATGAAAGATCCAAAGCGTCCGATTGGATCCTTTATGTTCTTAGGCCCTACCGGTGTCGGTAAAACAGAACTGTCCAAAGCTCTTGCAGAAGCATTATTTGGTGATGAAAAAGCCATGATTCGTATCGACATGTCTGAATATATGGAAAAACATAGTGTATCAAAGATGATTGGCTCCCCTCCGGGATATGTTGGCCATGAAGATGGAGGACAGTTATCGGAACAGGTAAGACGTCATCCGTACAGCGTGCTTTTATTTGACGAGATTGAGAAAGCACATCCGGATGTTTTTAATATTTTACTGCAGGTATTGGATGATGGACAGATTACGGACTCCAATGGTCGTAAAATTGATTTCAAAAATACAGTGATCATCATGACCTCCAATGCTGGCGCTCAGCGTATTATGGCACCAAAGCATCTTGGATTCATGACAAAAACCGATGTAGATCAGGATCATGATAAAATGAAGAATTTTGTCATGGAGGAAGTGAAACGTATTTTCAAACCAGAATTCTTAAACCGTGTGGATGGTATTTTGGTTTTCCGTACACTGGAGAAAGCACAGCAAAGAGAAATCGTTCGACTCCTCATGGATGAATTGGTAAAACGAGTGGCTACTACTCCTGGATTTGATCTTCTTTATGATGAAAAAGTTTTAGATTACATTTTGGAAAAAGGATATGATCCACAGTATGGTGCCAGACCACTTCGCCGCGCTATTCAGGATTACGTGGAGGATTATCTGGCGGACCAGTATCTTTTGGGTAAGATTAAAGATGGCGCAAGCACAGCACTGACTGTGGAAAATGACACAATCACAATTGTTTCTTAAAAGATAACAATTTGCATATTTCCTTCTTTTTTAGTGGAAATCATATGGCAAATCCTTTATAATAGAATTACAAAATAACACATGGAAGATCTGAGAGTTATCAGACGTGGAGGTATTACAATGTCTAATGTTAAAGAATTATTAATTGCACAGGATAATGGATCACTTTGTTTTGGTGATTACAGCCTTGACGAGAAGACTAAGCTTTCTGATTTTGCATTCGAAGAGCATACTTATAAGGTAAAAACATTTAAAGAAATCACTCGTCTTGAGAAAAATGGCGCTGTTCTTTTCGAATCCGTTCCAGGTTCTGCTGTTCATAATTTTAAAGCATCCGAAGGACTGGTAGAATTTGATGTAGAATCTGCGGACGATATTGAAATCACACTTGGCTTGGCAGCAGAAGCAGAATACAAAGTATATGTGGATGATACCAATATCGGAAAGATGAAAGCCAACCTTGGCGGAAAGATTAATTTTAGTATCGAACTGAATGCAGGACAAACAGCAAAGGTTCGTGTTGTAACATTATAATCAGTTTGTGATGACAATTAGAAAGGCCGTCTTTATAGACGGCTTTTCTCTTTTGTATCATTTATTCTAATATCATATAGAAAAGTGAGAGAGATATGGCGAAAATTAAAACTGTCTTTTTTTGCAAAGAATGTGGTTATGAAGCAAGTAAATGGATGGGTCAATGCCCGGGATGCCGTCAATGGAACACTTTGGTAGAAGAGAAAGTTTCTGCGAGTAAAAAAGAAAAAAACGGTGTTTCAGGCCTGCCATCTTCCAAAATGACCAGTATTTTTCAGATTTCCATGGAAGAAGAGGACAGAATTTCATCCGGTATGCCAGAATTAGACCGTGTGCTTGGTGGTGGAATTGTAAAGGGGTCCCTGACTCTGGTTGGCGGGGATCCGGGGATAGGAAAATCTACTCTTTTACTTCAGGTTTGCCGAAACCTTGGCAATCAGGGAAAAACCATTCTTTATGTTTCCGGAGAAGAATCGTTAAAACAGATTAAGATGCGTGCCCAGCGATTGGGTGATTTTGAAAAAGAAATCTTTTTATACTGTGAGACAGACATTAATGCTGCGGTAGCTCTAATTCGAGAGAAAAAGCCGGATATGGTTGTAGTGGATTCTGTTCAGACCATGTATAGCGATGATATTTCTTCCGCTGCCGGCAGTGTCAGTCAGGTCCGTGAGGTGACTTCTCTCCTTATGCAGATTGCCAAAGTGGAAGGAATTGCCATATTCCTGGTGGGACATGTGACCAAGGAAGGTGTTGTGGCAGGGCCAAGAACTTTAGAACATATGGTGGATACTGTTTTGTATTTTGAAGGTGAGCGCAGTGCGGTTTATCGTGTGATTCGCGGCGTGAAAAATCGTTTTGGATCGACCAATGAGATTGGTGTTTTTGAGATGAAAGAAGAAGGTCTTGTGGAAGTAACAAATCCATCCCAGATTATGCTGGATGGACGTCCAATCGATGAGGCCGGATCTGCAGTTGTTTGTTCCATGGAAGGAACCAGGCCATTACTGATTGAAATCCAGGCTTTAGTTTCCCCTACCAGCTTTAATATGCCAAGAAGAACAACCGTTGGTATTGATTTTAATCGTGTCAACCTTCTTTTAGCAGTTTTAGAGAAAAAAGCAGGCTTGCAGCTTGGTGGCTGTGATGCTTACGTAAATCTGGCAGGAGGAATGAAACTAGGAGAGCCGGCGATTGATTTGGGAATTGTCAGTGCGGTCATATCCAGTTACCGTAATCTGCCGATTCCTTCTGGAACAATCATTTTTGGAGAAGTTGGTCTGACTGGAGAAGTTCGAGGTGTCAGTTTTGTTGAACAACGTTTACAGGAAGCAATCAAAATGGGATTCAATCGTTGCATTTTACCAAAAACGAACCTGGATTCCATCCGAAGAAGTATGGGAGACAAAATCGAGCTTTGTGGCGTGACGAATATCCGTGAGGTATTACAAATCTTATAAAAATATCTTTTTGAAACAAATATTTTAGCGTGATAAAGCGATAAAACACTTGATTGTATAAATGCGTTTGTGATATAATAGAATGCAGTTTAGTTTAATGAAGGAAGTATCTTCTTTTTTATAGAACTATTTTTATGGAGGTTATAAAAATGTTTAATTTTGATTATGTAAAAAATGCAGATCCAGAAGTAGCTGCAGCAATGCAGGATGAACTTGGGCGCCAGAGAGGTAATCTTGAGCTTATCGCTTCTGAAAATATCGTATCTCCTGCAGTTATGGCAGCAATGGGCAGCCATTTAACAAACAAATATGCAGAAGGATATCCAGGAAAAAGATATTATGGTGGATGTCAGTATGTTGACGTTGTTGAAAACCTTGCAATTGAAAGAGCAAAAGAATTGTTTGGATGTGAATATGTAAATGTTCAGCCACATTCCGGCGCACAGGCTAACATGGCTGTTTTCTTTGCAGTGATGGAAGTTGGCGATACATACATGGGTATGAACCTTGACCACGGCGGTCATCTTTCTCATGGTAGCCCGGTAAATATGTCTGGTAAGAATTACAATTGCGTTCCTTATGGTGTAAATGATGAAGGTTTCATTGATTACGATAAAGTAAGAGAGATTGCTTTAGAATGCAAACCTAAAATGATCATTGCAGGCGCAAGTGCATATGCAAGAAAGATTGATTTCAAACGTTTCCGTGAAATCGCAGATGAAGTTGGTGCAGTTCTTATGGTAGATATGGCTCATATCGCTGGTCTTGTTGCAGCAGGACAGCATGAAAGCCCAATCCCATATGCACACGTTACAACTACCACAACTCATAAAACATTACGTGGACCTCGTGGTGGTATGATTCTTTCCAGCAACGAAGTAAATGAAAAGTATAACTTTAATAAATGCATCTTCCCAGGCACACAGGGTGGTCCTTTAATGCATGTGATTGCTGCAAAAGCTGTTTCCTTCAAAGAAGCATTAAGCCAGGAATTCAAAGATTATCAGGCTCAGATCGTTAAGAATGCTGCTACATTGGCTCAGGCTCTTATGGATAGAGGATTCGATATTGTTTCCGGTGGTACCGACAATCACCTTATGTTAGTAGACTTACGTAAGATGGATCTCACTGGAAAAGAAATGGAAAAACTTCTTGATAGCGTTCATATTACATGTAATAAAAACACAGTACCAAATGATCCAAAATCCCCATTTGTAACAAGTGGTCTTCGTCTTGGAACACCAGCGGTTACTTCTCGTGGATTAAAAGAAGACGATATGGTACAGATTGCAGAAGCCATCAAGCTTGCAATCATCGATCATAAGTTAGAAGAAGCGGATGCTATCGTAAAAACATTAACAGACAAATATCCAATTTACGAAGAAATCTAATCTCATTAAAAAAAAACAGTAGGAATCCTCAGGGAAGCCTACTGTTTTTTTGTGGTATTTTTATTTGTCATTCCAAGACAATCTTTTAGGAACTGTGGATCTTCCTCTATGGGTTAATTTTTTTTGATTATTCTTTGTATTTATTCTAGATTTGACAGAAAAAATTATCAACGAATCTGTTTGAAATATAGAAAATGACTGGAAATCAGACGAAGCAACGGCCTTGCCTGACAAAAAGCCTTGCCAATCTGAAAAGTTCTGATAAAATAAAGGAATCGGAACAAAGGAACGATGATAAGGAGCTCATATGAAAAAAGTAATCATTGCAGAGAAACCATCTGTTGCAAAGAATATTGCAGATGCTACCTCTGCCAGCAGAAAGAATGGATATTTTGAAGGGGAGCAATACATCATCACATGGGCCTTTGGGCATCTGCTTCAGTTGTATGATGCCAAGGATTATAACCCTGAGATGAAAAGCTGGAAGATTGAAAAATTTCCCTTTATCCCAGAAGAGTTTCACTATAAGATAAAAACAGATCAGAGTAAGAAAGATCAGCCGGACCAGGGCGTGGTTCGGCAAATGAAGATCATAGAGAACCTCATTGGAAGAAGTGATGTGAATGGCATCATTTCTGCAACGGACGATGATAGAGAAGGACAGATTATTGCAGATGAGATATTAAATTATCTCCATCCAAACAAACCTGTCGAGAGAATCCTATTAAGTGAGTGGACTGCACAGGAAGTGAACAGAGGATTAAATGAATTGATTCCCAACGAGCAGATGCGTCCTCTTCAGGATGCTGGATTCGGCAGACAGATTGCGGACTGGATGATCGGAATTAATCTGACTTCTGTAGCTACTTTGAAGTTTCGCAATCAGAAGAAGGTTCGATTGCTTAATGTTGGAAGAGTTATTATGCCTACCCTGAAGATCATTTATGATCGTGACAAGGAAATCGAGCAGTTTAAAGTAACCAAATATTATAAATTAAAAGGAATTTTTGAGACGACGGAGAAGAAATCCTTTGAAGGGATTTACTATATTAAGGATAACGAAAAGTTTGACAGCCCGGAGGAATTGGAGGAAATCCGTTCAAAGATTGAAGGGCACCCTGCTAAGATCACATCCAAAAAAGTGACGCAGAAGAAGGAATACGCCCCATATCTTTTTAATTTGTCCAACCTTCAAGGATATATTACCAGCAAATATAAAGGCTGGACCTCTGACAGAGTGCTAAAAACAGCACAATCCCTTTATGAAAAGAAGTTTATCACCTATCCAAGAACAGCAAGCTCTGTATTGGATGAGAGCTTGATTGGAAAGACCAAAAAGGTTTTGGAGATTCACAAGGCAGGGAATCCTTATGAAGATCAGATTAAGTTCCATACTTCAAAACGTGTTTTTGACAGTAAAAAGGTGGAAAGCCATTCGGCAATCATTCCAACTTATGTGGTACCAAAATCATTGAATGAAGGAGAACGCCTTGTTTACGATGCTATTCGTAATCGTTTTCTGGCCCAGTTCATGCCAGTTGCTGTGGCGGAAGATACAGTGCTTCATCTGAAGGTTACTGATGTGGAGCTGCCTGGCGATTTTGTCGCAAAAGGTAAAATTCAGTTAGAATATGGATGGAAACTGATTGAAGGAATCGATGCAAAAGAAGTGATGCTTCCGCCGGTGGAGAAGGGAGAGATTGTTACCCTTTCCAAAGCAGAAGTGTGTGAGGTAGAACGAAAACCGCCGAAGCATCACACGGAAAAAACTTTATTAAAGGTTATGGAAACCTGTGGCAAAAAATTTGAGGATGAAGATTCCGAAGAGATGATGATGGCCATTTTAAGTGGCTTCAGCATCGGTACTCCGGCGACGAGAGCCGAAACAATCAAAAAACTGAAAGATGCAGGTTATATTACCACCAAGGGAAAGAGCCTTTTGTGTACAGAACTTGGCTGTATGATTGTCGAGACATTTCCAGCCAGAGAGCTTTTCGATTTGGAATACACAGGAAGGCTTGAAAAAACTCTTTCGGATATTGAAAAAAAGAAGTTCAAAAAAGAAGACTTTTTGAAAACCATTGAGGATTTTGTCCGTGTTTCTGTGGAAAAGATTAAGCAGGATACCACATTTGGTGGGGTGGTGCAGCTGACGCCACTTCACACCGAGCCAGTTGGAATATGTCCCGAATGTGGCGCGCCTGTAGTGGAAACAGCCAGAGCATTTGGCTGCTCCGCATGGAAGCAAGGATGCAAATTTGTCATCTGGAAAGATGATCGTCTGATCACTTCTCTTGGTAAAAAAGTAAGCTATGAGATGGTGAAAATTCTTCTGGAACATGGCAAGGTGGGTTTCCATGGCTGTGTCAGCAAAAAAGGAAGTAAATTTTCGGCCTATTTTTATTATGAAAAGAATCCCGAAAGCGGAAGATATAACTGGAGGCTCGAATTTATCGATCCCCGCACCATAAAATCAGAATCTAGAAAGGAGCCGCCAGCTGGCGAGCAAGAACATGAAAGCATTAGAAAATAAATCATTATTTCAGGATTTCAATAAAACAATTGCAAAACGATTATTTGAAGAGAATACATATCCTTGGGAAATTCTTCCAAAAATTCATGGCTTTATTTTAGAAATTGGAGAAACTCTTCCTGAAGAAGAATATGATAAAATCGGGGATAACGTATGGATTGCCAAGAGTGCAACCGTAGCACCAACTGCATTCATCAATGGACCAGCCATTATCGGACCAGAGACGGAGGTACGTCACTGTGCCTTTATCCGTGGAAATGCACTTGTAGGAAGTGGCGCGGTTGTCGGAAACTCCACAGAGCTGAAAAATGTCATTTTATTTGATGGAGTTCAGGTTCCTCATTACAATTATGTTGGGGATTCCATTCTTGGATATAAGTCTCATATGGGAGCAGGATCCATTACTTCCAATGTAAAATCAGATAAAAAACTAATTAAAATTTCCTATAAGGGAGAGAAAATAGAGACAAATATGAAAAAAATCGGCGGCATTCTCGGCGATTTTGTAGAGGTGGGATGTGGAACGGTAATGAATCCAGGTACCATCATTGGTGGATACAGCAATATTTATCCTTTATCCAGTGTGCGTGGTTATGTGGCAGATCACTCCATCTACAAAAATCAGAATGAAATCGTAGAAAAAAAAGAGGACTAATTCAATGAAGAAAAAAATGATGAGATTCATCCTTCTCATGACTACGCTTCTTATGGTTACTGGATCATTCACAGGTTGTAAAGCTTCGAAAAAGAAGGTTCTAGAGTCCACATATTATAAAGAACTCTTATCCAAATATAACAAGCTTGAGAAGGAAAATAAAAAACTGAAGAAAGCCAGTGATACGGAAGAAGAAAGAACAGATGCAGAAAAACGTGCCGAAAAATTCCTTGCAAAGATTGCCAGAAATCAGCTGGTGCGTGTGGAAGTAGGATATCCGGACCAGATGGAAGACAGTCATTATATTGAGGAGGCTGAGCTTTATCAGGTGGCTACCAATCTTGCCAAGAATGCAAAGCGTTGCACAGAATTCACTCCGGAAGAACTAAAGAAAAGCTACAAAGTAAAATATATCTATATGATTTATGATGAGGACAATGCCATCTATGAGATGAATGTATACGATTCGAATTATGTGACTTTTTCTGACCTTCCGAAATACGTTTATTATATTCCAGATGCATCTGCACTTGGAGATGCGTATTTAAAATCAAAGATTTCTGTTCCATCTTCTACCTTGCTTCATACACTTTCCGAAAGCCCATTGATGGTAGATTCCAAAAAGAATTACTATGAAAATTCGACTATTTGCTCTTTGGCAAGCTGTATGGAGAAAGTGAAAAAACAAAAGAGCAGTAGAGAAAAGGCTGTAAAAGAATGGAAAAAGATTGCCAAAACAGAAAGCGATTCTCCTGCAGATTATGAGCCAAATTCAGTAACTTATACCTTCTTCCACCATGGAGATTATCTGACAGTAACATTATATGATCGTTATATCAACATTTTGAATGCAGATGGAAAACGTATATGGTATCGTGTGACAAAAACCGACATATTCAATATTAAAAATGTTTTGAAAAAAGATCGTGAGGCAAGAAAGGCTTCCGCGGAGAACCAGGAAAAGAATGGTACAGAAACAACAAAGAAAACGGATGAGAAAAAATCTCATTCCAAACAAATTGAAGAAGAAAGTATTATTTCAAACGAATAAGGAAAACTGATAGATTTTACTATATTTTTGTAAAAAACGGAATTAGATGCAATAAATCCGAAAAAAGTGTAGACGAAAATACAATTTTATGAGAAAATATGTAAATGTGAAGACGAATGTTTTGTCTTAACTTAGGGATTGCTTATGGTCCGGTTCTGTATCTCCTTTAACGCAGGATTAGGGCGGATTAAGTACATTTACATTTATACCGAAAGGAGTAACAAATAACATGATTATTTCAAAAGAAGTACAGGAAATGTGTCCAGTAGCTCAGGGCGTACATCACGGAGCAGCTCCTATCCCAGAAGAAGCAAAATGGATCTCCGTTAAAGAAGTAAAAGATATCTCTGGTTTTACACATGGTATCGGCTGGTGTGCACCACAGCAGGGCGCTTGTAAATTAACTCTTAACGTTAAAGAAGGTATCATTCAGGAAGCATTAGTTGAAACTATCGGATGTTCCGGTATGACTCATTCTGCAGCTATGGCTTCTGAAATCTTACCAGGTTTAACAGTTATGGAAGGTTTAAATACTGACTTAGTATGTGACGCGATCAACACAGCTATGAGAGAATTATTCTTACAGATCGTTTATGGTCGTTCCCAGTCTGCATTCTCTGAAGATGGTCTTCCAGTAGGTGCTGGTCTTGAAGATTTAGGTAAAGGTTTAAGATCCCAGGTTGGTACTATGTATGGTACTCTTCAGAAAGGACCTCGTTACCTTGAAATGGCTGAAGGTTATGTTACAGGTATCGCTCTTGACGAAGATGATCTTATCATTGGTTACAAATTCGTTTCCCTTGGCAAGATGACAGACTTCATCAAAAAAGGCGATGACCCTAACACAGCTTGGGAAAAAGCATCCGGACAGTATGGCCGTGTAGCTGACGCTGTTAAGATTATTGACCCAAGAACAGACGAAGTAATTGGTTAATTCAGGAGGGAATAAGAATGGCTTTATTTGAATCATATGAAAGACGTATTGACCAGATCAATGCAGTTTTAGCAAACTATGGTATTGCTTCCTTAGAAGAAGCTGAAAAAATCACTAAAGATGCTGGTCTTGATGTATATAACCAGATTAAAGGCATCCAGCCAATCTGTTTCGAAAACGCTTGCTGGGCTTACACATTAGGTGCTGCTATCGCAATCAAAAAAGGCTGCCGTAAAGCTTCTGAAGCTGCTGCAGCAATCGGTGAAGGTCTTCAGGCTTTCTGTATTCCAGGATCCGTTGCAGATACACGTAAAGTAGGTCTTGGTCATGGTAACCTTGGTAAAATGCTTCTTGAAGAAGATACAGAATGTTTCGCATTCTTAGCTGGTCACGAATCTTTCGCAGCAGCTGAAGGTGCTATCGGTATCGCTGAAAAAGCTAACAAAGTTCGTCAGAAACCTCTCCGTGTTATCCTTAACGGTTTAGGAAAAGACGCTGCTCAGATCATCGCTCGTATTAATGGTTTCACATTCGTAGAAACAGAATACGATCCATATACTAACGAAGTTAAAGAAGTATATCGTAAATCTTACTCTGAAGGACTTCGTGCAAAAGTTAACTGTTACGGTGCTAACTCCGTTCCAGAAGGTGTAGCTATCATGTGGAAAGAAAACGTTGACGTTTCCATCACAGGTAACTCCACAAACCCAACGCGTTTCCAGCATCCAACAGCAGGTACATACAAGAAAGAACGTCTTGAAGCAGGAAAGAAATACTTCTCCGTAGCTTCCGGTGGTGGTACAGGCCGTACACTTCACCCAGATAACATGGCAGCAGGTCCAGCTTCCTATGGTATGACAGATACATTAGGACGTATGCACTCTGACGCTCAGTTCGCAGGTTCTTCTTCCGTACCAGCTCACGTAGAAATGATGGGTCTTATCGGTGCAGGTAACAACCCTATGGTTGGTATGACAGTTGCTGTTGCTGTATCCGTACAGGAAGCATCTGACAACGGTCAGTGGTAAGATATCGCCTAGATAAGCGATAATTTCAAAATAAATATTTAGGGGGGCGCAGTTGTGGTCATTCGACCATAACTGTGTACCCTTTATTTTTTTGTTTATTTTCTTTTTATTTTTCAAATCCTTATAATCTTAAGATTTTTATGCTTTTCATAATTATGCAATTGTGATATTATGAATCTGTATGTGTTTACATGCGTAGTAAATGATCGTAAGATTTTAGAATAAAGGAGTATATAATCATGTCAAAAGCAAGTGTTGTATTAGGATGTTTTTATGGCGATGAAGGTAAAGGTCGTACTACAGATTATCTTGGACAGTTTTCAGATGTTTCTGTTCGTGCTTCTGGTGGTAACAATGCTGGTCACACTATTAAAGTAAATGGTGTTAAATTTGCTATGCGTTTGATTCCATCCGGTATCTTATCCAATAAAACAATTGCAATTATTGGTAATGGTGTTGTATTAAACCCAGCAGTTTTGCTTGGTGAGATTGATATGCTTAAGTCTCATGATATTGATGTAGATCGATTTTTAAAGATTAGTGATAAAGCACACGTGATCTTCCCATATCACGCAAATCTTGATGTAATGTTAGAAAACAAACGTGTTCATAAGATTGGTACTACAAAAAATGGTATTGGTCCAGCATACTGCGATAAATATGAAAGATGTGGTCTTCGTGTAGGAGATATGTACAGAGATGATTTTGAATCTGTTCTTCGCCAGATGGTTGCAACAAAGAATGAACTCCTTGCTGCAAACAATGAACCAACTTGTGATGTAGAAGAAATCGTAGCTACTTACATGGAATACGCAGCAAAACTGAAACCATATGTATGTGATACAGTAACTCTTCTTCATAAATACTTAAAAGAAGATAAGAACATGGTAGTAGAAGGAGCGCAGGCTACACTTCTTGATATTGATTTTGGTTCCTATCCATATGTAACATCTTCCAACCCAACAATTGGTGGTATCCTCACAGGTACTGGTTTATCTGTAAGAGATATTGGTGATGTTTATGGTGTAATTAAAGCATATTCCAGCCGTGTTGGTGAAGGACCATATGTGACAGAACTTTGTGATGAAGTAGGAGATCGTATTCGTGACTTAGGACATGAATATGGTACTGTAACAGGACGTCCAAGAAGATGTGGATGGCTTGATCTTGTTGCATTAAAATATGCAATCGATATTAATGGTGTTAATTATATCAATCTTAACCACCTCGATACCATCGGACAGTTTGATATATTCAAAGCATGTGTAGCTTATGATGTAAATGGTGTTGAAACACAGGATTTCTCCACAAATGAAGAATTCTTAAGAACAGCAAAACCTGTATACAAAGAATTTAAAGGCAATTTTGGTGACATCTCTGCTTGTAGAACATTTGAAGAGCTTCCTGCAGATGCACAGGACTATATTCGATTCATCGAAGAATATACTGGCACATTTGTTAAATTAATTGGTACCGGTGCAGATCGTGAGTGCATGATCGTAAGAGAACAGTAAAGTATAAAAACTTATAAAACACAAAAACCCATAGATCCAATTTGATGGATTTATGGGTTTTTCTTATATAATTTTCAGATTTATTTTTCTTGCCCCTGACAGGGGGGAACAAAATTCGAGTTTTTTTGTTATTATCTAAAAAATAAGACTTTCTAAGCTAAGCATAATACAAATGATGAATATGACACCGATAAAATTAACCAATATGATAGGAAGAATTCTTATGAGCCGATTTGAATGATTTGTGAGGGGAATTATTTTATGAACTCCAAGATAATTGCAAGAAATAGCAACTACAAATAGCCAGCATATGGTAAACCAACATCGTTCAAAGATCAGAACGGGATGAGTTACATTTTTTATCTCAAGTACCATCGAATAGTATGTCATCAATAAATAGATCGGTATAGCTATGATAGCGTGGATAACGTTTCCCTTTCGAAAACCGGGAGGATAAAAATCATTTTTTGCAAGCTTGCTGGTAACCTTTTTTTCTGCAGGTTTTTGATTTATAATCTCTTGAATATCATTTATCATTTCATTTACGCTATGGTAACGGAGATTTGCCTCTAGCTTTGTAGATTTTTTTATGACCGGTTCAAGAGGATGATTGCTCAAATCCTTTTTATCATATCCAAACAGAAGGAATTTTAAAGTGATCCCGAGAGCAAAAATATCCGTGTGCTCATCGGAACTGGAATCTCCGATTCCATATTGCTCTGGTGCTGCAAACCCACGGGTTCCAAGTAAAACGGTATCCTCTGTCTTTTCTCTGGAAACAAATTTGGCAGCATCCAAATCTAGCAGGTACAGGACATCGGAAGGTGTTATAATAATATTGGAAGGCTTAATATCCCGATGGATGATGGGAATCTCATTTTCGTGTAAATTTGAGACGATTTTACATAAGGGAAAAAAGTAAGAGAGAGCAGTATTTAACGGTAAGGGACCATTTTTTTCTAAGATTTCTTCCATGGTTTCACCAGAGATATACTCCTCGATAATTGTCAGTTTGCCATTTTCCTCACACAAATCGTAGATTTTAGGCATGAAAGAGACTGGATGATCACGCAAATATTCATATACAGATTTATTGTAGATAGATATTTGTTTTTTTAAAAACAGTTTTTTTGAGGAACGGTGCTGTACGATAGAAATATCATGTTCTTCGTTTAATGTGCCAATTTTCTCATAATATGATATGGCTAAATGCTCTTCTATATTCATTGTATGGAATCCTTTTCATTATGATGAATTCATTATAGCAGATAGGAGTAAGAAATGAAGGAAAAAAATACGGAAGAACTCACGAAAGTACTAAATAGTACCCATGCGAAAGATATATCGCAATATCTTGAAAATAATCGCGAGTCTATGATTACCGGGGAAAAAGCATTTTCTGATTATTTTAGAAGATGTTTGAAAGAGAAAAAAATCAAGCAACAAGACGTATTCATTCAGGCAGATATCCCGGAACGTTATGGATATAAGCTGGTTTCCATGGAAAAGAAAACTCTGCAAAGAGATACGATTTTACGTCTATGTTATGCGGGAAAGCTGACCCTTGATGAAACACAAAAAGCGCTGAAATATTATGAGATGCCTATGCTTTATGCGAAAAAAGAAAGGGATGCGATTCTTATGATTTGTTTTAATGAACGTCCGGGAAGCATTATTGAAGTGAATGCTTTATTGAAAAAATACGGACATGATGTTTTGCGTCCAAGTGGTATTTTGGATTAAAATTGACTTTTGCCCCTGTCAGGGGGCAACTAAGTAAAATTACATTTGCTATAATCATATTTAAAGGATACTCATTTTTTTGGAGTAATCGAATAGAAAAGGAGAATATAATTATGGCAAAAGTAAAACCAGAAACAAAAACATGTAAGCATTGTGCAACAGAGATTCCTTATACTGCAAAGGTATGTCCAAACTGCAGAAAAAAAGTAAAAGGTGGCAAATTGAAATGGATCATCATTGTGCTTGTTGTCATTGCAATTCTTGGAGCTGCAATGGGCGGTGGAGATGATAAAAAAGCAGATACACAAAAAGCACAGACCGCTTCTCAAAAAGGATCAGAAGAAGCAAAAACAGAAGAGAAAATTGTTTACAATACCTATGATTGTACTGAGTTATTTGATGAATTAAAAGATAATGCTTTAAAAGCAGAAAAGAATCATCAGGATGAATATGTTGAGATCACAGGATATCTTGGAACAATTGATAGTGATGGTTCTTATATTGGTCTTGCTGCTGCAGAAGACGATTACAATTATATGTTTGATGAAATTCGCTGTGATATTAAAACTGACGATCAGTTGGATCAGGTTATGGAGATGAAAAAGGGAGACAAAATTACAGTGAAAGGACAGATAAAAAGCATAGGAGAGGTTTTGGGTTATTCCCTTAATATCGAAGAAATTAAATAAGAATCAAAAATATAAATCATATATCAAAAATTGATTCAAAACATAAAAGGTCATGGTTTTCATGGCCTTTTTTAAGTGTTTGACAGCGTATCAGAGCCTGATTATAATGAGATTAGTTAATAAGAACAAGCAATCTAATTAAGAAAATAAACAAAAAAGGATTTCGATTCATTGTTTAAGAGAAAAGGAGAGAATGCCATGAAAAAAGATTTTTATTTCCCATCTTCTGATCAAGTGACAAGAATCCATGCCATCGAATGGATACCGGAGACGGAGATGAAAGCCGTATTACAAATCAGCCATGGCATGGTGGAATACATCGATCGTTATGACCGATTTGCCCGATTCCTAAATAAATATGGAATCTATGTGGTAGGCAACGATCATCTTGGTCATGGAGAATCCGTAGTAAATGAGGATAAACTAGGTTTTTTCAAACATCCTGGTGGAAATCAATGCATTATAAAAGATTTAAATCGACTTCGAACAATCACGGAGAAAAAATATCCTGGAATTCCTTATTTTATGCTTGGGCACAGCATGGGTTCCTTTATGATTCGCCAATACATGATGGTTTTTGGTAAAGGGCTCTCTGGTGTCATTGTTATGGGAACTGGGAAGCAGCCTGCACTTGTCCTGTCATTTGGTAAAGTGTTATGTAAAATGATGGCCAAAAGCAAAGGTTGGGAATACCGTAGTAAATTTGTGGATGACATCGCTTTTTCTTCCAATAATAAACGATTTGAGCCGGCACGTACCAGCAAAGACTGGCTGACGAAAGATCAGAAAATTGTCGATGCTTATATTGCGGATCCTTGGTGTTCTTACCGATTTACTTTGAATGGATTTTATGAGATGTTTTCTGCCATCCAATTTATTCAAAAGCCATCAAATATTGAAAAAATTCCAAAAAATCTTCCGGTTTTTCTCGTATCTGGAGCAGAAGATCCTGTCGGAAATTTTGGAAAAAATGTAAAAGAAGTGTTTCAATCCTATGAAAATGCACATATATCGGATATCACAATGAAACTATATGATGATGATCGTCATGAGATTCTAAATGAGACAGATTATGAGAAAGTTTATGAAGATCTCAAGGGTTGGATAGAAAATAGAATCTAAATGGATTAGGAAAAATTCTGGTGTCTTATCTTTGAAAAACTTATCATGAAAATGCATGATGAGTATTTTAGAAGAAAGACACCAGGATTTTTCTTTTTATTTGAGAGAGAATAATATTCCTGAATATGATGGAAGCAAGATATCCATGGATGAATTCTTAAAGATGTGACTGCCGTCATCTTTGATTCTTCCACCGAAATGTGCCCATTCACTGTGACATAAAAGAGTGATTTTTTTTGAAGCTGGAAGCTTTAAGGAGTAAGTTTGATTTTTATCACTAAAATTAAAAATTGCTGCTAAACTTTCCTTTTTACCTTTTCTTATCATGGCATAGATACATTTTTCTTCTTGATGGCAATCAAGCCATTCAAAGGAGTTTTTTTCATAATCTCCTTCATAGAAAGCAGGATGTTCAAGATACAATTTGTTCAATTGTTTGATATAGGACCAAAAACCATCATGAATTGGGTAATCTAGCAAATTCCAGTCCTGTTGTCTTTTTTCATCCCACTCACGAAAATGTGCAATTTCATTTCCCATGAAATTAAGCTTTTTCCCTGGATGAATGATCATATAGAGATAAAAAGCACGAAGCTGAGCAAATTTATCCTGATAGTCTCCATACATTTTATTTATGATTGTTTTTTTGAGATGAACCACTTCATCATGAGACAGAGCTAAGAGATAAGATTCATTCCAATAATAATGCATGGAAAAGGTTAGTTTATGATAATTCGCTGGTCGTTCCCACGGTGGAAGCTGGAAGTAATCCAAAGTATCATGCATCCAGCCCATATCCCATTTGTAATCAAATCCAAGTCCTCCTTTTTCTGATGGGAGAGTGACATTGGGATAATTACTGGAATCCTCTGCAATCAACATACAATCTGGATGTAGTTTTTTGAGACCATGATTCATATTTTTCAGGAACAGGATAGCATTATGATTGACACCACGTTTTTCGTTTCCCTGCCAATATATAAGATTTCTAACCGCATCCATTCTTAATCCATCAAAATGAAATTCTTTCAGCCAATAATGGGCACAAGATTGTAAGAAACTGCGAACTTCACCTCTGGAGTGGATGAAATTAAAGCTTCCCCATTCACTGACTCCCACATCGGCATGAGGATATTCGTAGAGGGCATCGCCGTCGTAATTTCCAAGTCCATAGGAATCCAATGCAAAATGGGTAGGCACAAAATCAAGAATAACGCCGATCCCATTTTGATGAAGTTTGTCAATAAGCTCCATGAGCTGAGTGGCAGTTCCGTAGCGACTGGTTGGTGCGAAAAATCCTGTGTTTTGATAGCCCCAGCTTTCATCAGATGGATGCTCACTCAGTGGCATGAACTCAACATGAGTATAATGACCTTCTTTCAGATAAGGAATCAGAAGATTAGCTAGTTCATTATACTGATACCATTTCTCTCCTTTTTTCTTCCAGGATCCAAAATGTAATTCGTAAATATTCACAGGACCATTTTTTTCATCTTTTCTGGAAGACATCCATTTATTATCTTTAAAAGTATAGTCTCGAAGATTTCTAACAATAGAACGGTGATTTGGGCGAAGCTCCATGCCATATCCGTAAGGATCACAATGGTCCACATAAGAATTCCAACGATAGATACGATATTCATAAGTAGTATTTTCTGGACAATTTTCAACGGTAATTTCATAAAACTGACCGTTTGCTACTTTTTTCATGGGAATTTCTTTATTTTCAAGTATAAGAGAAACTCGGTCAGCATTTGGTGCAAAGGTACGAAAGGTAGTGGCCTTGTTCTTGATGTGTGCCCCCAGCCATTCATAACTGTCAAATGATTCTCCTGTATAAAAAAGATGCATATCCATGAAATTCCTCCAATCTATTTGACGGTAGTCTATTATTTATCTATAATATAATAGTAAAAAATTAGAGGAAAAAAGTCGATATACAGATTTATCACTTGGTAAAATATTAGACTATTTTTCAAAAGAGTTTAGGAGAATACCATGGATTTAAGAGAGAAGAAAACATTAAGAGCCATCCATAATGCATTTTTAGAATTAAGAGGGCAGAAACCATTGGAAAGAATTCGCGTCAAAGAGTTGGTGGAGCTGGCTGAAATCAGTAAAGGAACCTTCTATCTTCATTATAAAGATATTTATGATTTGTCTGAGAAACTGCAAAAAGAAGTGGTAGAGAATGTGATGAATGAGATCAAGCATCCAGATGCCATTTTAAATAATAAATCTTTATTTACACAGGAATTAAGCAATGCCTTTCTGGCAAATATCAATATGATCAACATTTTGTTTGCAGATTATCAAAATTCTGTCCTTCCCTATCAGATTGAGAAAAATATTCGAGAAAAATTAAAACATTATCAGGCAGATTTTGAGGCAGATCCTTTTAAAAATGTGTCCATAACCTATCAGGTCTATGGTGGTTATTTTGCTTTTCAGAATCATTACAAGCAAATGGGAACAGAAAAAGTGATTGATTCCATTAGTCGAATCAGCGGAAAATTGGCAGATATACAATAGAAAAATTGTTATAACTGTTAATTGAATGAAAAAAATAAAATATTCAGACAAATTATAAAAAATAACGAAAAATACAGAAAAATAATTGACAAAATAATAAGTGTGTGATAATGTTAAACCATAAAGAACACGAATTGATCTCTTTGGAGCTAACATCATATATATCATTCACGTTTACAGGAGGCGATGTGATATGAAAGGTAGAGATCCATAGTTACTTGAATGGAAACAATCATTTTAATTTGGAGGATGGACCAATGTACTAGATCGTTTTTAATTCAGACCATTTTAATGAAAGTAGAAGGTGTATGAAGTGAAACTAAGAGAAATTTTCAGATAGCACTACTTGATCGTAAAGAAGTTCAGGTAGTGCTTTTTATTTTAATAAAAAGCCGGATCGTTCATCCTCAAATTCATGTTTTTGGGATGAACCTCCGGCTTCTTTGTTTTTATGATTCTCACAGATAGTGAGAATTAGCATTTTTTAAATAAAAGATTTATCAGTTCTTTTTCTAATTCTACTTCTACTGGGAATAATTCCATGAGCATACCGTAGGATTTGACATGTGGAATAATAAATGAGGATTTTACCTGTTTTGCAGCAGTGTTGTAATCAATACAAAAAGCACAGCCCGCCAGTTCCATATTACTTCCTCCGGAACGTCTTGCAATGTAAGCATCGATGTCCTCCCCAGATACTTTTTTGAAGATGTCCTTGGTCGCCTCTTTTTTATCTGTTGTGAAATAATAAGTTTTGATATTATTTTCTTCGTCCTCACCACATCCGTCAAATGCGAGGATATTTGCAATTTCAAATGATGTCATATTGTTCCTTTCTGATTTCTACCCAATGAATTCACAGTTTTTTACATATCACAAGATTGTTTATATGCATATCTGCGATAGTTCTTTGTTTTTTTACCATATTGAACAGCGTTGCATCTTAAACAAGCCATACAGCGTACACATTCATCTTTGGTCCAAACAGGCTTGCCGTCGATCATTTCAATGCAACGGGATGGGCAGCGGGAAGCGCAAACGCCACATCCAACGCATCGTTCATCTGCATAGAATTTCTTTGTTGACATTCTCATTTTACAAAGAGGATACATAGCTCTTGTTAAAATAAGATCCATTTTACTCCAATCTGGTTTGATATGGATTGTTTGATCGACCATATTCTTAATCTCAGCAATGGCTGGTTCTGCATCAATGATTCTCTGTTTTTCGTCCTCAATGTCTTTGAGTGGTCCAAACATAATATAATTTGATGGCATTTTTACATCAAAACAGGCGTGAAGAGGGTAGCCTTTTTTGGACAATTCACGCTCTAACATGCTGCCTGCTCCACCAGGTCCTCCACCATGTGTCAGGATTCCGTAAAGATAGGTAATCTCCCCTTTTAATTTCATATGATGGATAAAATCTATGACTGTTTTTGGAATACCAGAATAATATACAGGGCATACAATTCCTACGGATTCCCCTTCCTTTAAAGTAAAACCACATTTTTTTTGCTGGAGTGCAATTTTGATATCCACGGTTCTTGGATCGTGCAGGCTTTCTGCCACATGTTTTGAATTATCGGTTCCAGAAAAATATAAAACCATG
>JAUNNI010000005.1:77973-84364 GCA_030531555.1 Eubacteriales bacterium
TGAAATCTCCTTTTCTTTTTTTGTCTTAAAATACATCATAATACATCTTTTACAGAATTCCAACTAAAATATGCATAATAATTTCTTGATTTCTTTGTTAGAAAGTATGTGATACAATAATAAGATATTGAAATGGGAGATGAGAAATTCTATGAAACTTTTATTGATTAATGCATGTGCAAGAAAAGAATCCAGAAGCAAGAAACTTGCAGAGAAACTGACTGACAAATGGGATGGCGAACTGGAGACATTAAATTTATATGAAGAAAATCTTCCTGTTTTGGATGAAGTAAATATTGAGAAAAGAGGGGAAGCAGTTGAAAATAACGATATGAACAACCCTTATATGAAATATGCAGTTCAATTTCGTGATGCAGATGTGATTGTGATGGCGGCACCATTTTGGGATATGGGATTTCCGGCAATCTTAAAAACATATATTGAAACCATTATGTTGACCGGCATCACATTTTCATATAGTCCGGAAGGTTATCCAATGGGCTTATGTCATGCCAAAAAACTTATTTATGTGACAACAGCAGGTGGTCCAATCTTACCACAGGAGTTTGGATATTCTTATATTCATATGTTAGCTACTCAGATGTGGGGAATAAAAGACTGCCATTGTATTAAAGCGGAAGGACTGGATATAATCGGCGCAGATGTGGATACGATTCTCTCTAAGGCAGAAGAAGAAATTGCTGATTTTACTTTCTGATTTAAGCAATCGTAGAAATGAAATCATTTCGTATTTTTAGAACAGGAGAAAAGAAAATATGACGAAACTTACTACTATTTTTGAATATTTAAAAGAAAAAGCTCCTTTGGAGTTGGCAGAAAGCTGGGATAATTCCGGTCTGCTCATTCGTGGACAAGAAGAGGTAGAAGGTATTTTACTTACCATGGATGTGACGGATGCTGTAGTTGAGGAAGCAATTGAGAAAAAGTGTCAGCTGATTGTTTCTCATCATCCAGTGATTTTCCGCCCACTGAAGTCCCTGGATTCTTCTAGCTTCATTGGAAAACTGATGAAGCATGATATTACAGTAATCAGTATGCATACCAATCTTGATAAAACAGATGGCGGTGTCAATGATGTTTTAGCTAAGGCAATCGGACTTTCTGACATCGAATACTTTGCAGAAATTGGCCGTATGGGACAGTTAGAAGAGCCTCTTCCAATGAAAGAATTTGCAGAAAATGTTGCCAAAGTTTTAGATACTACGGTAAAATACACGCTTCCAGAAAAAATGATAAAAAAAGTTGCATTAATCGGAGGAGCAGCGGGAGAATACTGGACCGATGCAAAAGAAGCTGGTGCGGATGTTTATCTTTCTGGGGAAGCTTCCCACCATCATGCTTTGGATGCCATGGGAGAGGATCTTGCAATTTTGGTTGGTGGCCATTGGAATACGGAAAGACCAGTCCTTTACGCATTGAGCAATGACATCAAAGATCATGTGAAAAATGTTGTCGTAATGGTATCTGAGCAGGATCAGGATCCATATTCTTATTATATGAATTAGAGGGAAAAATAATGGCAAAAAAGAATTCTATTTATGAACAATTACTGTTAGAAATCAATGAAGAAGTAAACGAAGGGGGTCTTACCCTGAAAAATACCATTCAGATTCTCAGAGACAGCAAACCTATTTTTCAGGACTATTGTCCGATCATCGATTGGTATTACGATGCGCTTACAATGGAGGAAGAATTATCTGTTTCTTTAGAAGAAATGTATCTTCCAGAAGAATTTAGCAAAGAAGAGTGGCAGGAAATGAAAGAAGAGCAGGAAGCTTATAAGAAACAATATGAAGCGGACCAGCCCAATCTTCTTGCGATGTCTGTCAAAGATGTTCTCACAGAAATGAAACAGATTCAGAAACTGTTGTAGGAAAAAATTTGCTTGATGAAAAGAAAGACATTCGCTATAATAGCATAGATTAGATTTAGATTGATAAAGGAGGAAAATGAAATGACAGATTTCATTCCAGCAAATGAAGAAGAAATCGAAGTAGATACTTTCGAAATGGAATATGCAGATGGCACAAAAGCAGAGGTTATGATCGTTTGCCGCTTTGAGATTGAATTCGAAGAGACAGATGCTGTGCAGGAATATGTGGCTGTTACAGAAATCATGGATGAAGATGTTGCAGCAGACGAAGTAGAAATTATGATTTATCGTTACTACCAGGATCCACTCCATATGGATAGTTTCCATATTGCAGACATCGAAGATGAAGAAGAACGTGAAATTGTTCAGGGTGTATTCGAAGAAATCATGTCTGATGATTCTGATGAGGAAGAATAAGCGATGATGAAAGAGTGTTTTTCTGAAACACTCTTTTTCTATATTTCAATAAAGTGAAATGGTATACAATATGACGGGAAGGTAAATTATTTCACAGTAGATTCAAGGAGGATTTAGGAAATGCAGGATATTTTACTGGTCATTGATATGCAAAATGATTTTATCGATGGCGCACTTGGCACAAAAGAAGCAGTTGCCATTGTTCCAAAGGTAAAGAAAAAAATTGAAGAATTTCAGGGAACCGTTTTGTATACAAGAGATACCCATGGGGAAAATTATATGGAAACTCAGGAAGGAAAGAATCTTCCGGTGCCTCACTGTATCAGGGGAACAAAAGGATGGGAAATTCGTGAAGAGCTGGATGTACTTCGCAAAACAGAGCCAATTGACAAAGTAACCTTCGGTTCTTCTGAGTTGGGATCGCTTCTTCTTAAGCTTGATCAAGAAGAAAAGGTTTCTTCCATCACATTTGTGGGGCTTTGCACAGATATTTGCGTGATATCAAATGTGATGATTGCAAAAGCATTTTTACCAGAAGTTCCAATCATAGTGGATGCTTCCTGTTGTGCTGGCGTCAGTGTGGAAAGTCATGAAAATGCTTTAAAAGCCATGCAAGTATGCCAGGTAAAAGTAATCTAGGAGGCATCATTTCATGAAAACCAAAAAAATAAGAAATACCCTCCTTTTGTTTTTAACTGCATTTATTTGGGGGGCGGCTTTTGTTGCACAGAGTTCTGGTGGAGATGCCGTAGGTCCCTATACTTTTAATTGTAGCAGATCCATTATCGGATCTTTGGTTTTAATTCCGGTTATTTTTCTGCTGGATGGTTTGAAACTTACCAATCGCAAGCCAGTTACAAAAGAGGAAAAGAAAACTCTTTGGATTGGTGGCCTTAGCTGTGGTCTTGTCTTGTGCATTGCAACGAATTTGCAGCAAGTAGGCATCAATTCTGGGACGCCAGCTGGAAAAGCAGGATTTCTCACAGCCTGTTACATTATTCTTGTACCAATTCTAGGACTCTTTTTAAAGAAAAAATCGACTTGGAATATATGGCTTGGTGTAATGCTTACCGTGATAGGATTGTATTTACTTTGCATGAAAGGATCTTTAAGCTTACAATTTTCTGATATTTTATTGCTTCTATGTGCTTTGGACTTTTCCGTGCATATTTTAATCATTGATTATTTTTCACCAAAAGTCGATGGCGTCAGAATGTCTTGTATTCAGTTTATGACGGTAGGTATTCTCACAGCCTTTCCGATGTTTTTTACAGAGATGAACGGGTCTTTTGCCAACTTAGGCCCATGGCTTTCCATGTTCCAAAGATGGGATGCATTGATCCCGATTCTTTATGCAGGCGTCTTCTCTAGTGGCGTTGCCTATACCTTACAGATCATTGGGCAGCAAGATGTGAATCCAACGGTGGCATCTTTGATTTTAAGCTTAGAATCTGTATTTTCTGTTCTTGCAGGTGCTGTAATTCTTGGTGAGATGATGAGTTTGCGAGAATTATGCGGTTGTGCTTTTATTTTTGCAGCCGTGATCCTGGCACAGATCCCTGTTGGAAAGAAAGCATAAATTTACAAAGAATTGACATATATTTCCATACTATAAATATATATAAATGATATACTGTATATGGAAAAGCAGATTGAACTATTATCTTTAGGATTATCATATTTTGGAGAGGGAAAACATGGCATTTAAAGAGTTGTATCAGCCAGTGCATACAATCATAGGAGAAGGTTGTATTCATGAAATTCCACGTCATATTAATAATATTGGTGTGAATAAAGCATTAATTGTTACGGATGAAGGACTTGTTAAGATTGGCACTGTTAAGATGGTAACGGATGTTCTTGATGAGGCTGGCAAGCCTTATGCGATTTATTCTGGTGTAAAACCAAATCCAACAGTATCCATCGTAAATGAAGCAAAAAAAGCATACGATGACAATGGTTGCGATTATGTTATTGGTATTGGAGGAGGTTCTCCAATTGATGTTGCGAAGAGTGTTGGTATTCTTGCAACGAACGGTGGAACCGTAGAAGATTATAACGGCTTAGAATTATCTGAAAAACCAGCAGCACCAATCATTGCAATTAATACAACAGCTGGTACTGGCTCAGAAGTTACAAGAGCATTTGTTGTAACCGACGAAGTTCGTAAGAGCAAAATGCTTTGTGTAGATAGTAACTCCCTCGCATATCTTGCAATTAATGATCCTGCAATGATGGTAAATATGCCACCATCATTGACAGCAGCAACTGGTATGGATGCATTAACTCACTCCATCGAGGCATTTGTTGCAAATTCCAGATGTCCATTTACAGATGGCATCGCTTTAGAATCGATTCGTTTGATCGGTGAATATCTGGAACGTGCAGTAAAAGATGGCAAGACAGACATGGAAGCGAGAACAAAGATGTGCTGGGCTCAGTATATGGGCGGCTTAGCATTCTCCAATGCAGGCCTTGGCATGGTTCATGCGATGGCTCATCAGCTTGGTGGTTTTTATGATACACCTCATGGCGTTGCAAATGCGATTCTTCTTCCTTATGTTATGCGTTTTAATCTTCCAAAAGCAGCAGATCGTTACGCTGAGGTAGCTAAAGCATTTGGATTTAATACTGCAGAGATGACAGAGGAACAGGCTGCGATGGCTGCCATCCGTTTTATCGAAGAATTAAAGAAAACAATCAAGATTCCTCGTCTTGCAGATACAGCATTCCAGCCAGAAGATGCAAAAGCATTAGCATTAAACGCAATGAAAGATACTGGTATGCCAGAAAATCCTCGCCAGCCAAGTGTAGAAGAGGTAATTGGTGTATTCTATGAGGCATATCTTGGAGAATAACTTTTGTCTCGATCTCGTAATTTGTATAATACTATTATGAAAATAAAAGAAAAACGTCACAGATGATTTCGTCTGTGGCGTTTTTTTGAATATAATTTTTCATTATCTTAACAACTATTTTTTATGAGAAAGGCAAAACATGTTAAAATGAATTTATATCAGAAGATGTTTTTGAGGTAGAAGATATGGCAGAGGGACAATCATTTTTTCAAAAAGTTTTAGGAAATTTCACCCATGAATTTGCCAATGGGGATATCATTCGAAAATATGCTGACCAGGGGTACTCTATCAAAGAGATGCGAAAAAAACTGGATTTTCCTAGTCCTTTCGATAAAATACATGAGATTGTATGGAAACATTTTCTAGATTCTCAGAAAATTTTGTTGGAAAAACCAGGCGAGAATCGACAGATGCGTTACCAATATGTAAAAGATGTTTCTGCATATGGAAAGGTTAGCTTTCGACGAATTCAAGTCGAAAATCAGGATAATGATAGAGGAGATATTATTTATAATGAAATGACAATAGATGAAGCGATTGCAGCCCATTGTTTTGAGTTATTCAGTAAAAATAATATTTATTATGTTGAAATTCCATTTGGATTGATTCGATACCGTGATCAAAAGGCTTATGAACAATTATTGAATAATTTATCAGATATAGATGCTGATTATGTGGATGGATTATTTAAAGAACGACGTCTTGTATATTATAAAATAGATCAGAAAATGGCAAGGATTATTTGTAAATTATATAATGTAGGGGCATATCAAGGAAAAGTTTATCATGCTATTTTACATGATTGAGAATTAATATAGAAACTAAAAAATGATGTTGACATCATAAATTAAATATGATATCATCATTTAGCTGTCGCAAATAGGAACGACTTCTTTTCGAAAGAAAAATGAAAAGAAAAAAGTTCTTGACAGAAAATAATCATTATGTTAGAATGATGAAGTCGCTTGTGAGTGACGAACGAAACTTGATAACTGAATAACAAAACAACCTTGAAAGTTCAATTCAAGCAGAGCCGAGCGTAGACGGCAGGACATATGTGCTGGGTGCTTGCACACAGAAGCATATGGCATGGCGGATACATTTGGCGAAGCCAATGATCGAGGAAAACGAAGTTTTCCGAGATTGGGCTCAGCAAAGCACTTTTATTTTCATTCGGATCTGAAGCTGAGTGATGTCAAGACGTCAGATCCAGGGAACGAAA